>CAYTRP010000673.1:0-1853 GCA_964440195.1 uncultured Candidatus Sumerlaeota bacterium | reverse complement strand
TGATCGCGGAGCTGAAGGGCGACTACACCATCGTGATCGTGACGCACAACATGCAGCAGGCCGCGCGCGTCAGCGACAAGACGGCGTTCTTTTACGAGGGGAAGATGGTGGAGTTCGGCGCCACCGAGGGGGTCTTCACGAACCCCCGGTCGAAGCAGACCGAGGATTACATCACGGGTCGCTTCGGCTGATTTCCCGCTGGAATCGTGTCAGGAAGCGGTTGGGGCCGTGGTTTTGGTTGAGCAGGGACCCCGGTTGGATCCATACTGCGGGGTTGAGCGGCGGAGGAAGGGTTGTCCGCCGGATGGAAAGCGAGGAAAGCGAATTGACGATCCTGTTCCAGCGCGAAGTGGAAGCCCTGCGCAAGAAGATCCTCGGCGAGGCCGCGATGGTCGAGGAGGCGCTCGAGAAGTCGTTGCGCGCGTTCGTGGAGCGACAGGAGGACCTCGCCACCCAGGTCATCAACGGCGACAACGCCATAGACGAGTTCGAGATCGACATCGAGGAGGACTGCCTGCGCATCCTCGCGCTGTACAAGCCCGTCGCCATCGACCTGCGCTTCATCGTGATGGTCATCCGGGTGAACAACGACCTCGAGCGCATGGGGGACATCATCGTCAACATCGCACGGCGCGCCGCCTACCTCGCGCGCCGCAGCCCGGACGTGCGCCTGCCCGAGGGATTCGAACAAATGGCCGGCTGCGTGCGCACGATGCTCAAGGAGAGCCTCGACGCCCTGATCCACCGCAACGCGGAACTGGCGGCGAAGGTCTGCCGCGACGACGACGAGGTGGACCGGCTCAAGCGCGACATCGCGCGCCAATTGCGCGAGGCGATCCGGCTGCAGCCCGACGAACTCAAGATGCACCTGAAGCTGATGGACGTCTCGCGGCACCTCGAACGCCTCGCCGACCTGGCCACCAACATCTCCGAGGACGTCATCTACTTCGTGAGGGGCGAGATCGTGCGCCACCGCCGCCCGGTGGACGAGGAGTTGGCCTGATCGCCCACGGTCTCGATGCGCGCTCCCTCCAGCGTGACGGCCTCCGAACAGCCCGGAAGGCCCGAAAATCATCGGGACGATCGCGCGGCGAGGGGCTGAAACCGAGGATGCCATGCGGACATGGCGCGATGCAAAGTTTGACATCTTCTCTACGGAGATTATCGGCTATATCCGATATTGTTTATCTGCAAAATCTCTTGACTCCCGCCAGCGACAGCAGCGTGGCCCAGATCGGCTTCACCGGCGGGCGCGCGGGGAACTTCGACACCGACGAGCGCTGGGTGCGTTTCGAGCGGGACTTGCAGGCCGAGCTTGACAGGCTGTTTCCCGGGCAGCAGCTTGTCCGCGTGACGGGCATTCGAATCGAGCCGAGATCGGGCCAGACGGTGTATCTGAAAGACATCAAATTCTCCAACTCGATCACCATCGAACACAATACCCTTGGCGGCGGCGCGATTGGTCACATCGTGCGGAATCGCCGCGTCGCGCCGGACACCGCCGTCCTTGCCGATACCTGGTTCCACTATGACCAAGTTGGAAGCGTGCTTTCGGAATCCGACAAGGATGGTCAACTCGCCACGCTACATTACCAGGACGCGTTCGGCGTGCGCCAGGCGGATTGGGAGACCGGCGTCCCCGGCGGCGTAAGGGAAGGCTGGGCGCACAACACGAAGGAGTTGGACCCGGGGACAGGGTTGATGTACATGTATCAAAGGCATTATGTGCCGGAGTATGGGATGTTCATGAGCAGGGCGCCGTTTGAGCCACGGGTGGAGCATGAATATGGATTTGCGAAGAGTAACCCTTTAGGGAGTGTTGATCCCAGAGGTGCCTCTCCAGAAGATCCCTG
>CAYTRP010000672.1:1606-1855 GCA_964440195.1 uncultured Candidatus Sumerlaeota bacterium | reverse complement strand
GGGCGCTCTCGGAGCTGATGGAGGATTCGAGCGAATCGACCATGCTTCTCGGGCAAGTGCATTCCCCCACGGCACCCACGATCCCCGACATGAAGCCCGCCCCCGTTGTCCGTCCATCGAAGCCGGCGATCCCGTACCTGCCCCTCATTCTCGGCGCCATCGGGTGCATCTTCCTCCTTCTGCTGTTTGTCGGTTCCCTGGTCATCAAGGTCGTCTATGACTACTCGATCAGGGGAGGCACCTCAAAGC
>CAYTRP010000672.1:0-1596 GCA_964440195.1 uncultured Candidatus Sumerlaeota bacterium | reverse complement strand
GCTGGAGAGCCACGGGCGACTCAAGGCCGTCAAGCGTGACATTGCCCGCATCTACACGATTCTGCGTGAGCGCGAGCTCGGCATTCGTACCGCCCCCACGGCGAAGTCGTAGGGCAGGAGAAGGAACTATGGCGACCAAGAAGCACACGACGGCCACCACGGAGCACCGCGACTCCGGTCCCGCGCCGGACAATCCGGTGGCGGTAGTCGTCCCCCCGACGCCTACGCCGGATTCCGGTGCCCAGATCGTTATTCCGCCCACGCCATCGCCTTTGCCGACACCGACACCCGAACCCATCGTCGTCGCCACGCCAACAGCGACTCCCTTACCAACCCCAACGCCCCATCCCACCCCCACGCCACAGTCGACCCCGGCATGGACCCCGAGGCCGACCCCCACCCCATTTCCAACGCCCAGACCGACCCCCCAGCCTTCCCCCACGCCTCGCACCGTTTTGCTCCCAAGCCCCACGCCCGAGCCCACTCCGGCACCTGAAGCCGCGGCATTCGCCGGCACGGATCCGGCACGGGGGGCCACCGCCGCTTCCCCAGCCGAACCCTCGCAGGATGCGATAAGGAGTGCCCTCGCCCTGTTGCCGCCCGACGCCAAGTACGATGCCCAGGCCATTCCGCCGCTCACCGACGAGTCCACCCTCTCCCGAATCCGCCGCCAACTTGACTCGTCGCTTTATCTGCGGGCGGTGCGGCCCACCTTGCTGCGCCAGGCAACCGTCGCGGACAATGACCTCGCGCGCGCGGGGCGGGCCGGCGCGACGCTCATGGATCGCATCATGGCCCTCGCCACCATTCACGATGACCTGCGTGTCGAGTTCACCAAACTACCCGAATCGCAGTACTGGCAGGACCGCGCGCAGGTTGTGATGATGTGGAAGGTTACCGGCCTGATTCGCGGCCAGCCGGGACCCCGCAACCGCGTGGTCCTCCTCGAATCGACAACGCCCGTGGCGGCCCGCTTCGAACGCATGGGCGCGGACTGGCGCATCACCCAATTCGTGGGCGATATTCCGCGCATCCAAGCCCGCTAACCGCGGAAGCGGGGAACGCGGGTGTCGATCCATTGCAGCGTCCATCGGCCGGATTCATCCTTGCGGAAGACGGCCTTGGCACCCTCCCACGGCATCATGTTGCCGGGGAGGCGATCCATCTGCTCGCGGGTGATCGTCTGGATCTCGCTCCGCAGCGTGGCCCGATAGGTCCACTCAAAGTCCACATTGGCCTCCGTGCCATCCGGGCTGAGGACAACCTTGCGCTCCCGGATTTCGATGCGGGCGTCCGAGTAACTCTGAATGGCGTCGCGGAAGAGTTGCAGGGCGCTGGCCCGGTCTCCGCCCCAACCTCCATACTCCTCGTGGAGATAACGCGCGACCAACTCCACGTCGCGGGTTTCGACTCCCTCCTTCAGGGCCTCGAAGGATTGCACGACGCGGTCCTCCTCGGTCTCGCCGCGAAAAGCCAGCCATGCCCCGACCCCGCCGAGGACGATCAGGAGCATCAACGCCAGAATGGTCGCGAGACGTTTCATGGGTTCCTCCCCCGAGAATCGCTCGCCATCATCACGAATCCGGGCCGCCACGG
>CAYTRP010000671.1:686-1858 GCA_964440195.1 uncultured Candidatus Sumerlaeota bacterium | reverse complement strand
TGGCGGCGCACATGGACGAAATCGCCCTGGTTGTGACGAAGATCGAGGCGGACGGACGGCTTCGCATCACACGCTCCGGCGGGATGATGCCGCCCAAGCTTGGGGAAAGAATCGTTGATGTCCTGGGAGACGAGGAAATCATCCCGGGCGTCGTTTCCTGCGGGACCGGCCATGTGGCGAATCGGGACGCAATCCTGACCTTGGGCGACTATTGGATCACCACCGGGTTCTCCGCGGCCCAATTGGAGGTGAAAGGCATTCACGTCGGCGCGGCCGCGGTTCCCGCGAGGGAAGGAAGAGGGCCGCTGGTCTTCGGGGACGGAGGCGATCCGCTCCTGGCGGCCTGGACGCTCGACGACCGGATGGGCGTCGTCACGCTGCTGCGCCTTCTCAAATATCTTCGAGACAACAAGAGGGAATGGATTCGCCCGGTGATCGTCGCATTTACCGTTCATGAGGAGGGAGGCGCCCATGGAGCCAAGGGCCTGGCCCATCGCGAGGGCGCGGAAATTTTTTTCGCTGTGGACGGCTGCCCTCTGGCACCGGGAACAAGCCTGAAGATGGATTGCCGCCCCGTTGTCTGGATCAAGGATGCGAAAACAAACTACGATCATCGCCTGATCCTCGATCTTGTCCAGGCAGGCCGCGCCAACAATATCCCCCTGCAAAGGGCCGTGTTGGAAAATGCGTATTCCGACGCCAGCGCCGCCCACGATAGCGGGGGGGCGCCGCGCGTGGCCGTGGTCGGTCATGCACGGGACAACAGCCACGGGTTCGAGGTCGCCCGCCTGGGGGCGTTCGACCAGGTGCTTGGTCTCCTCAAGGGATATCTCAATGGATTCCACGCTTCCCGATAGCGTCCCGGCCCTTCCTCGCGGGCACCGCGCGGGATAAAAATTTGTTTGGAGTGCGCGGACATGTCCGCGCTTTGGCTGGGGCGACATGTCGCCCCAGGGGGAAAGCGGTGTCATGCCGCCGCACTCCAAGGTGGCGCGCCGCCCGAATGCCACCCGGTCCCACGACGAAAAAAATGGCCAAATCCCAGGAGCATCGGCTCCACAATTCGCGATTGCCGAACGCCGCGGCCCTCGCTAAACCCTTCGGCAATGCTTCAGGAGTACGTCCCGATTTTCATCCACATCGTCATCGCCATCGGCTTCGCCACGGTGGCG
>CAYTRP010000671.1:0-676 GCA_964440195.1 uncultured Candidatus Sumerlaeota bacterium | reverse complement strand
GCCAACATTCTGCTCGGCCGCGCGGGACGGCGCAATCCGACGAAGGACACCGCCTACGAATGCGGCGTGATTCCGGAAGCGGGCCCGCAGCCGCGTTTCAGCGTGAAATTCTACCTCGTGGCGATGCTCTTCATCCTGTTCGACATCGAGGTGGTCTTCATGTACCCTTGGGCGGTCGTCTTCCGCGATTTCGTCGCCGCCTTCGGCCCGTGGAACATCCTGTTGAGCATGTTCAGCTTCGTCGTCCTGCTGCTCTTCGGCTACGTCTACGCCGTGAAAAAAGGCGCGCTCGACTGGAAGAGCTAGCCGGTTTCCATGATCCATCATCTGGTCCTGTGCAAACTCAAGTCCGACGCGGATGACGAGAAGATCGAGTGGATGATGCGCGAGACGCGCATGCAACTGCTCAAGATTCCCGAGGTGCTCGCCATCCGTTGCGGCAAGCGCATCGCCGACACGCAGCAATGGCCGTTCTTTCTGTCCGTCGAGGTGGAGTCCACGGAAAAGCTCGCACTCTATACCGCGCATCCCGTCCACATCAAATACCGCGACGAGGTCGTCCTCCCGAACGTCACCGATCATGTGACGTATGACTTTGAAATGGAGCCGGGCAAGGACGTCCGTTATTCCTGAGCAGCTATTCCCGCCGTCGGCGGAAAAAGAGCGCGCTCGCGCC
>CAYTRP010000670.1:0-1859 GCA_964440195.1 uncultured Candidatus Sumerlaeota bacterium | reverse complement strand
GGGATCAGCCGTTGGCAATGCCCAGAGGGATACAAGAAATTGCAAAATGCTCTATCCCTTCTTCTCCTTGCGCGCGCTGCGCAGTTCCTCCAGGCGCTCCCGCACGCGCCCTTCCCAGCCGCGCGGGCCGGGTTCGAACAACACAGTCCCGTCGAGCGCATCGGGCAGGCCCTGCTTCGCGATGAAGCCCTCCTCGGCGTCGTGGTCGTAGGTGTATCCCTCGCCGTATCCGAGTTCCTTCATCAACTTCGTTGGCGCGTTGCGAAGGTGGAAGGGGACCGGCTGCGTGCCGGTCTCGCGGATAAGCGCACGCGTTGTGCCCGCCGCGCGATACACCGCGTTGGACTTCGGCGTCAGCGCCAGGTACAGCGCGAGCTGCGTCACGAAAAGATCCCCCTCGGGCGAGCCGACCTTCTCGAACGCCGTCTGGCAAGCAACCGCCTGCACGATGGCGTTGGGGTCCGCGAGGCCCACGTCCTCCGACGCGAACCGCACGAGGCGCCGCAGGATGTAGCGCGGGTCTTCTCCCGCCGCCAACATGCGCTCGCACCAATACACCGCCGCGTCGGGGTCGCTGCTGCGCAGCGTCTTGTGCAGCGCCGAGATCAGGTTGTAATGCTCCTCGCCCGCGCGGTCGTACACCAGATGCCGCTGCACGGCGGCGGCGACATCATCTCGCGTGATCGTCGGCGCGGACGCGCCCTCTTCCCGCGCGTGCTTCGCGAACACCGCGTCCACGGTCACCTCGAGCATCCCCAAAGCGCGCCGCGCATCGCCGTCGGACAGCGAGGCAATGGCCTGCAGCGCGTCTTCGCCGGCTTCGACACGCGAGTATTCCTGCATCCGCGAGAGGCCGCGCCGCAGGATCGACAACAGGTGTTCCTCGCCGAGCGCTTGCAGCGTGAAGACGCGGCACCGCGACAACAGCGGCGCGATCACCGCGAAGCTCGGGTTCTCCGTCGTCGCGCCGATCAGTGTGATCAGCCCCGACTCCACGTGGGGGAGAAAGGCGTCCTGCTGCGCCTTGTTGAAGCGGTGGATTTCGTCGACGAACAGGAGCGTGCGGCGCCCCCGCAGGCGATTGGCCTTTGCAATGTCCACCACCGAACGCACCTCCTTCACGCCCGAGAGGACCGCGCTGAGCGTCAGAAAATCCGATGCCGTCTCCCGCGCGATCAGGTGCGCCAGCGTCGTCTTGCCCGATCCCGGCGGCCCCCACAGGATCATGCTGGGCACGCGGTCTCCGCGTATGAGCCGCCGCAACGGCGTGTCGTCGCCGACAAGCGCCCCTTGGCCGAGAAAGTCGTCGAACGTCGCGGGTCGCAACCGGTCCGCGAGCGGTCGCGATCCGCCTTCGCCCCCCGGTGCCACGGCGGAGATTTCCTCGCGCGCCACCGCGTCGCGGTCGTCGTCGCTATCGTTGAAGAGATCGCCGGGCGCCATGTGGGGAAGGGAGTCCTGCCCGCCCTGCAAGGCAAGGGAGTTCCTGCCCATGCACCCGTGGCACGGTAACCCCGCGTGAGGGTGCGCCGAACATCGGTTTGTGCCTCGTTCCTGTTCCCATCATTCGCATGCTCGGATTGGTTCTTGTGGAGATCCGAAAAATCGTCGCTCCTTATGGAAAAATGCGATAACCATCGGTGGCCACGCGCCGAGCGCGGCTTCGTCCATTCCATTTCACCCTTCTCACTTCACTCTTCATTCCCCCTGTCCCCCAACGCCAACCCCGCCTGTGCATCATCGCGCCGGGTCCCTCCAGGCCCCTCCCCGGAAACGCCGGAAAAGCACCAAAACATCCAAATGTGCCGCCACGGACACTCACTCTGAAATTCTCCGACTTCCAAAACTCGCGTCACTGC
>CAYTRP010000669.1:0-1859 GCA_964440195.1 uncultured Candidatus Sumerlaeota bacterium | reverse complement strand
AGCGCAAGCTGCTGGAGAAGCAGAAGGAGGGGAAGAAGAAGATGAAGGCCATCGGGAAAGTGAACATCCCGCAGGATGCTTTCATCAAGGTGCTCAAGAGCGGGGATTGACCCGTGGCGGTGGTTTCCAATCGTCGGCCCAAAACAAACGAAAGACCTGGCGGATGAAATCCGCCGCCATGCTCACCAGGGGCAGTCCTGACCGTAGTATCTCTGGAAAAACGCCCTCCTTCGTCCGGAGGTCGATCCGCCGGGGGCGATCCCGCTCCATACCATTTCGCGGGCCGTGGCCGCCATGTCGAAACCCATGAGCAGGCGTTCCTCCGGCGTCTTGCGCATCATCGCCTCGAAAAGCATGGCATTCACCTCCGGCGGGGTATCTTTCACGGCAAAACCCGTGTCAGCATACCTGTCAGGTTCAACGCGGCTGACCATGCCCTGAGATACTCCGTGTCGCAGCCCGACGCAATCAGGTTCTCCACATCCGCGAGCTGGCGTTCCGATTGCGACTCCTTCGCCCAATGCAGTTTGGAAAGGATGAGATCCTCTTTGCTCACCACCCATACCTCGAAATCCGCCACCTTCAGTCGGGTCCGCCGCGTGAATTCATGCCTCCGGTAATCCTCGTTCTTGCGGATCATGAAATCCACTTTGATCAGGGTGGTCTGATGGATGGCATTGAAGCAGCCTTGGTGCATCACCGCTTCCCGCGCGGCGTGGGGCGAAACATAGTAGTCCGGCCCCAGAACCTGCTCGATTCGCGCGGCATCCCCCAATTGGAAAACCGCGACCAGGTCGATGTCGCGGGTCATGCGCGGTTGGGCGTAGCAATTCAGCGCCACGGAACCGGTAAGCATGTAGTCGATCCCCGCCCGGTCCAGACGGGTCACGATGTCGCGCAGAAGTTGCAGTTCCTCGGTCACGCCTTGAGAAATTTACCGCCTTCTCCTCCCCTTCCTCAATCGCCACTTTCACGGCGCGTTTGGGTTTGGCGAGCAGGGTTTGGCGGAGGTGGGTGATGATCTCTTCGCTTTGGTCGAGAAGCGTGCCGGGAAAGTGAACATCCCGCAGGATGCCTTCATCAAGGTGCTCAAGAGTGGGGATTGAAAAAATCAGAAAGCGGCCCGCCCCGGCACACGGAACCGGCGCGGGCCGGAAAGAAGCCCACATGCAGGACCTGCGGAGCCTTCCGGCTAGTCGAGCAGACCTTTCACCTTGTCGAGCAGACCGCCGCCGAGTGTGGAAAGATCGGGAGTCTTGCCGGCCAGCAGCGAATCGACGACGCCCTGATACTCCGGCGGCACCTTGGACTTGACGAATTCCGCAACCGTCCGGATCGCGCCATCGACCTGGTCGCCGCTCAGTCCCAGAGCGGCCAGCTTTTCCTTGAGTTCGTTCATGGCTTTCAGAGGCTTGATATGTCCCGGGTTTCGCCCCGGGGCACGAGGCGGAAAGTATGGAATGCCGGCATCCCGTCAATCTCGTGTTATGAACGGGCAATCCTTCTCCTCCCGGCAATGGAGGACGGCCACCGGGTCCTTAATGATATTCCTGGATGCTCTTCACCGTCAGTTCCTTCTCCTTCAAGGAGCGGATCGCCTTCACGGAGGCGCAGGCGGCGGCGATGTTGGTGCAGTAGGAGATCTTGTTGGCCACGGCGCCGCTGCGGATCTTCACCTCGTCCTCGCGGGCAGCAGGGCCGCTCGGGGTGTTGATGATAAAGTGAATCTCACGATTTTTCATCATGTCGATGACGTGCGGGCGGCGGCCTTCGTTGAGCTTGAAGAGGCGGTGGCAGGGGATGTTCTCTGCTTGCAGGCGGTCGCAGGTGCCGCCGGTGGCGTAGATTTCGAAGCCGAG
>CAYTRP010000668.1:0-1874 GCA_964440195.1 uncultured Candidatus Sumerlaeota bacterium | reverse complement strand
GACCTGTCGTTTCCGGAAACGGCGGCCTCGCTGCGTGGCCGCGAGTCTGGAAACCCGCGCGTTCCGGCCACGATTCGCGCCGGCACATCCCAACAGAGGACTCGTAGCCCCACGCCCGCCGGGATTTCGCCGAGCGGCGCGGAGGATCCGGCCTTGGGGACGGGTGTCCAGGAATCGAAGGCGAAGAACGCGCGCCACCGGACTCCGCACCGCACGTCTTCGGGCGTGATCCAGATGCCGTCTTTTCCCGGCGAGATTCACGAGCCGCGCCGAACGACGGACGATGGGCGGTCGACGGATGAGAGGCCACCCACGCCGCGCTCTACCGAGGCGAAACGTTCGAGCTTGAACGTCGCGGGCACTTCCCAGTCCGGGGCCATTGTTCCCGACGATGAGCCAAGGCCGCCAATCCCGCCCCGGATACCGGGCATGCCCGTCGGCAAGGACCCGATCAGCAACCGGGACATCTTTGTTTCGTCCACGGTGGCGGCTTCCCGCGCGCAGCGCCTTGCGGAGGAACGCGAGAGGGAGCGGCAAAGGGACAGTGCGGAGAAGAAGCGCGATGTTCCCGTGCATCGGGGGTATCGCCCGACGTCGGGCGATTCGCCGCCGGTTGTCAATAGCACCCCACCGCCTGAACGGCAATCCTACGACTCGGTACCCGAAAAGCTTTGGGTCGAGCGGCCCCCCGAATTGCCCAAGTGGCATGTCTATCAGTACGGATTGGAGCACGTGAAGCCGCTGCCCGAGGAGAGCAATCCCGCTCCGATGCCAAGGCAGAGCGACTCCTCCACGTTGGCCAGAAAGCAGGCCAGTCCCGATCCGGGTGACGCGAAGGCTTCCAAGGCGCCTCCGCAAAGGCCTTCGCGCGATCCTTCGAAGTCATCTTCGAAGATCCCCCTCGAGCAGCGGCACATGCCACTGCCCAAGGCAAATGAGCCTGATCGCAAGAGAATGGGGACGAATCCCCCCGGAGGCGGCACGTCCTTGAGCTCCTCGAAGTCGGAGGAGGTTCCCCCACGGCCCCCCACGGGGAGCGAGGACGATGGGATCGAGTCGCGCGATCCCGACAGCCCCGCCGATCCCTCGGTCATCAAGTGGAAGATTTTTTGACGCTGCTTCCTCCTCCTGACTTGCCTTTGTGCGTCCGCGTCCCGTTTGGTCTTGAGGGCTGCCCAATCACATGACGTCCGTGCCCGGGTTCGAGAAAGGAGCTTTCATGTCGCGGGAGAGCATACGCAGCAGCGGCCGCGAGATTTGCGGGCTCTTGGGTGTGCAAGCGCCCGCGGGCCTTGCCGACAGTCTGTTTGCCGGGGTCTCGACTCTTGATGAGGCGAAGGAGGACCACGTTTCCTTCTTCGCCCGCCCCCAATATCGTTCGCGGGTCGAGGGATCGCGCGCCGGGCTGATCCTTGTGCCGGAGAAAGTCGAATTGGATGACCCCCGGGCGGTCTTCGTGAAGGACGTCTGGAAGGCGGTTCTCGCACTGTTGGCTCACTTCTACCCCGCGGCCACCCCCCGGGGAATCATTCATCCGACTGCAATCGTCCCGAGTTCCTGCCAAGTCGCCGCGACCGCCGAGATCGGGCCCTATTGCGTGCTCGGAGAGGATGTCGTCGTTGGTGCCGGGACGTTGGTCGGCGCCCATGCGGTTCTGGGCGACGGGGTGGCGATCGGCAGCCAGGCGCAGCTTCATCCCCGCGTCACCATCGCCCAAGGATGCCGGGTTGGCGACCGGGTGATCCTGCACAGCGGTGTCGTCATTGGGTCCGACGGGTTCCGTTACGAGGCCATTGACCGGCGCGCCACGAAGATTCCCCAGGTCGGCATCGTGGTCATCGAGGACGACGTGGAGATAGGCGCAAACACCACCA
>CAYTRP010000667.1:349-1877 GCA_964440195.1 uncultured Candidatus Sumerlaeota bacterium | reverse complement strand
GAAGTCCGCCCTGTCACCAGCGGCACCAGCACCCTCAAGGACGCCACCAACGAGGCCATGCGCGATTGGATGGCCAACTGCGACGACACGCATTACATCATCGGCTCCTGCGTCGGGCCCCATCCCTTTCCCATGATGGTGCGTGATTTCCAGGCCGTCATCGGCAAGGAAACGCGCGAGCAACTCATCGAGCGCGAGGGGGGGCTCCCCAATCACCTCGTCGCCTGCGTCGGCGGGGGCTCCAACAGCATGGGAATCTTCGCGCCGTTCTACAATGATCGTTCCGTCCGCTTCTGGGGCGCCGAAGCCGAGGGCCACGGCATCTCAAGCGGCCAGCACGCCGCCGCCATCAACGGGGGCCAGGTCGGCGTCTTCCATGGTTCCAAGAGCTACGTCCTCCAGACCGAGGACGGACAAATCTGCCCCGCTCACTCCATCAGCGCCGGCCTCGATTATCCCGGTGTTGGCCCGGAACATAGCTTCTTTGCCGAAACCGGCCGCGCACACTACATCCCCGTCACGGACGATGCCGCCCTCCGCGCCCTTAAGCTGATCTCCACAACCGAGGGCCTCATCCCCGCCCTTGAGACGGCCCATGCACTGGCTCTTGTCGCCGACAACAAGCACTTCTTCGAGCCGGACAGCACCGTCGTCGTTTGCTTCAGCGGGCGAGGAGACAAGGATATGTTCAGCTTGCAGGCGTATCTGGAGCAACAGGGCAAAGACATCTGACGCTGGCTTGCAAGAGGCTGGCAGATGACCAAACCCAATATCATTCTCATCCTCGCGGATGACCTCGGCTACGGGGATCTCGCCTGTTATGGATCCCCGGTCAACTCCACGCCGCGCCTTGATCGCATGGCGGCGGAGGGTATGCGCTTCACCAGCTTCCACGCCGCCTCCTCCGTCTGCTCGCCATCACGCGCCGCCCTGATGACCGGCGGCTATCCGCAGCGTGTGGGGCTTCATTACGGGATGGACTTCTGTGTCCTCCTTCCGGGTGATCCCATCGGACTCTCGCCGGAGACCTTTTCGCTTCCGCGTCTTCTGAAGAACGCCGGCTACGCCACCAGGATGATCGGCAAGTGGCATCTCGGAGATCAGTCCGAATTTCTCCCCAATCGCCACGGCTTCGACGGCTACTTCGGCCTCCCCTACAGCAATGACATGCTTCCGGAATACCACCTGGATGGCCGGTTCCATTTCCCGCCGCTCCCATTGATGAAGAATGAGGAAGTGGAGGAAGTGGACCCCAACCAGGCCTCCCTCACCGACCGCTACACCGCCGAAGCCATCCGCTTCATCGAGGAGAGCGCACGGGGAAATGCCCCCTTCTTCCTCTACTTCGCCCACATGTACGTCCATGTGCCCATCCACACGCCCATGAAGTACCAGGTGGAGTCTCGCAACGGGATTTACGGCGCGGCTGTCGCTCATTTGGATCAAAGCGTCGGGTGCCTGCTCGACACCCTCGATCACCTCGGGATCGCGGAAAACACGCTGGTCATCTTCACTTCCGACAATGGAT
>CAYTRP010000667.1:0-318 GCA_964440195.1 uncultured Candidatus Sumerlaeota bacterium | reverse complement strand
CGGCATGGATGGGGGCAGCAACGCCCCCTTGCGCGGAAGAAAGGGGTCCACATGGGAAGGCGGCATGCGCGAGCCCTGCATCCTGCGCTGGCCCGGCACCATCCCTGCGGGCGCCACTTCCCCCGAACCAGCCACCACGATGGACATCCTTCCCACCATCGCGCGGTTGATCAACGCGGAGATCCCCGAGGATCATTCGGTGGACGGCAGGGACATCTCCGGCACGCTTCGTGGCGAAACGGTCGCCCCGCGACAAGACGACCCCTTTTACTATTATGGCAGGGACCGCCAACTCCACGCCATCCGCCTCGGCAACGC
>CAYTRP010000666.1:288-1878 GCA_964440195.1 uncultured Candidatus Sumerlaeota bacterium | reverse complement strand
GAAAAATCGTAGCTCATGTCCGAATCGCCCATGATCACGAAGCGGCCGCGTGCCTCGCGGATGCCCGCCATCAGTGCCGCGCCGTAGCCGCGCTGCGGGACATCGACCACTCGCGCGCCCTGGGCACGCGCGCTGTCTTGCGACCCGTCGGAGGACCCGTTGTCGGCCACCAGCACCTCGCCTTCGATGCCGGTGCGGCGCAAGAAAGCCGCGGCTTGCGCGACGCAATCGCCCACAGTCCTGACTTCGTTCAGGCACGGCATCAGGATGGTCAACTCCATGTTCCGAAGTGTACGGGAAGCCTATGAACGGGCAGCGCGGATGCGGCGGGGCAGGCAGTCGATCCACTGCGCTTGAAGTGCTCGATGCTCCAGGCGAGGACGCCCGTGGGATCCGGTGGCGATCCAGTCTTGGTCTTGGTGGAATTCGTGCACTTATCGTCGCGCCTGCGGCGACGCGGATGAGAGCCGCTTCGCCAGAACACCATCGGGAATGCGCCAGGCGGACCCGCGGCGCTCGCGCTCCACCTGTACCGCCCCGGGGAAATGCCTTTCCATCAGGGCCGCGTCCTTCTCTTCGCCCTGGCTGGCCAAGTAGAGAAATCGCATTTCGCCCGGCCGGTTCTGGACCAAGTCGCCGCGGTACCGGCCGGTGTCCTGCGCGATGAAGATGACCCATTCGCCGGTTGCCGGCGGCGTGATCCGGAACGACAACGCGTTCTCGATGGTGCCCCGCGTCTGCCACAGGAAGACCGGGGTTGCCAGGAGGCCGGCTGCGACCATAACCGCAGCCCACCGCCGCGCCGTTTTGCTCGAGGAAGCCGCCCACAGGCCGGCGGCGATGGGCAAGACCGCCCACGCAGTATGGATATAGCGGTAACCCCATCCGTGTCCCTGGTCGAAACGCACGAACAGGTAGAAGGCGAAAGTGAGGGCGAATCCGGCGATCAGCAGGCGTTCGGCAGTCCCGCGCGCGCGAGGAACGAAAAGCAGCAGCAGCAAGCCAGGACAGGCCCAGATCCAGGTCTTCCAGGCGGCGTACCAGCGCGCGGTCAACAATCCGTCGCTTGGAATCACCAACACCGAGCCCACGAACTTCATCATGCCTTCAATGAAGTCCATTCGAGCCGCCACATCGGCGCCGGCTGGAGCGGCTTCCGGCGAATGCGTCATTGCCAGCCATCCGAATCCGAGCACCACAACCAGGGGCACATAGCCCACCAAGACGGACAGGAGCCTTAGCCAGCGCCTGCGATCCCAAGCCAGCCAAGCCACGCAGGGGATAGCCACCATCGCATGTGGCACCGGATTGTGCATGGCCAACGCCAGCCCACCCACCATGCCGGCAGTGAATGCGAGCCGCAGGGAAGGTTGGAGCAGGAGCCACAAGAACAGCAGGTTGAGGGCCAGTTCGCCGGGCATCGCGTAGAACGAAATGGCGCCGATCGTGAACTGGGGAGACGCCAAGGCCATCAACATGGCCCAGCCCCCTGCGGCGCGCTCGCCGGTGACATCGGTTGCCAGGCGATGGATCACAGCCAGGGTCAGCGCGCCGAATGCGGGGTTGGCGCACCAAGGGATTCCCAGCCAG
>CAYTRP010000666.1:0-278 GCA_964440195.1 uncultured Candidatus Sumerlaeota bacterium | reverse complement strand
GGCGCCATCACCAAGGCCAGCCCGGGCCAATAGTTCGACATTGCCTCTCCCGTCGTGCGGTCGATCGCAATGAAGGCACCCTGAAACCCGCGCGGCACGATCGCATCGAGGAGGTCCGGCGGATAGTGCACCGTCAGGTCGCCGCGAGCGAACACATGAGCCTGCATCCACGGCGCGTACTCGTCCATCGAGAACGGGTGCCCCAGGTAGAAGATGCGGGAACAGGCGGCCAGCACTAAGAAGGCACCGGCGATCACCCGGTCCCGGTCATCGCCGGT
>CAYTRP010000665.1:0-1886 GCA_964440195.1 uncultured Candidatus Sumerlaeota bacterium | reverse complement strand
CCAGTTGGTGCCGTTGCCGGAGCAGGCGTTGCGCTGGAGCAGGCTGCGTGTTGCGCTCACCGCAATACCGCCTCCTCCATTGCCCACGCAGTAGTTGTCCTCCACCAGGCAACTGTTGTAGGCAACAATACCCACGAGATTATGGCGTCCGAGGTTGCCGGTCAGCCGCGATTCCACGGCCCAGAACCCGGCCGTCTTGTTCCGTGCGGCGAGACAACGCTCGGCGGCGGAACCCTTGACCACATAAAAGCCGTGCTCTTCGTTGTCGGTGGCCAAACAATCCGAGACGGTGTTTACCCCGACCGGGAACTCGTAAAATCGAAACCCGCTTCCGCCATTGCCGGACGCGATGCAGTATCGCGCGTGAACGCCGCCAAACAGGGCGAAACCGTCTTTCCCATTCCCGCTGGCCGTGGTGAAATCGATGGAACCGTGAACGATCTCGATGCCGTGCCGGCCATTGTCATCCGCGCGGCAGTTGCGGATAACGGTGAGACCGGTCTGGCACTGGATTCCAGTCGCGGAACATCGGCGGACGGTCAGCTTCTCAAGCACAAGGGTCACGGTATAGGCAATGTTCGCCGAGCCACCATCGATCCCCGTGCGAAAGCCCTCGATGATTCCGTTGCGAATGGTTATATGCCGATGTGTCGAAGAAAGGTAAATGCCCGTTCCGGTCCGGGCGTTCAGGTCTCCCCGGATCGCGAAGCCGTTCAAATCAAGCGTGACCAGGGGACGAGTAATGTCGAAATTGACCAGGATTCCATTCATGCCCGCGGGCACGATGATGTCGCCGGTCAGGTAGTAACGACCGGGGCGGTTGGCGCGGATCTGATAGACATAACTTGCGTTCCCGGGGGCCGTTTTTTCGTTCAGGGGAATGGCGGGTTGAATCTCGGAGAGCGTCTTGCCCGTCGGCGCGGGCGGACCGGATGGGAACAAGGGATTCGATTCGGACATGACATGGTCTTCCTTTCCATGTGGACGATGGCGCTTACAACGCGTTGTAGAAGATATTGGCGTTCGTGTCCTGCGGGTCGGGAGACATCTCCCTCGCATCGCCGCTGAATGCGGAGCCGGAGGGACCCGGGACGAGCCGCCAACTGTTGTCCGCCGCCACGGAGGGCGTGCTGCCGGGCGGATACCGCAGCGTGTTCCGAACGAGGAGGTTGCCCGTCCCCGCCACAAGGGGAGCGGGACCGGTGATCTGGTTGTCGGCGATCAGGTTTCGTTCTCCCTCAACGCGCACGCTCGCGGGGAGCGAGACCGGTTGATCGATCACGTTCGCGCGGATCAGGGATTCGTCCGCGACGTGCAGAAGATGCTGGCTCGCCGGCTGGAACCGGAGCACCGGAGTGGCAATGCAATGGGTGACCAGACATCCCGAGGCGATGTCGAGCGCCCCTTGACTCTTGCTGAGGATGCAATGCTCGCCGGATTCAATCCATCGTTGTCCAAAAACCAGGCAATCCGCAACAATGCAACCCTTGCCGGTTCGAATGGCATTGGTGGTACCGAAGCCCGTGTTATCAAGACGGCAGCCCACGACCAGGGAGGAGTCCCCGACAACAATGCCGTCCTCGCCTTCATGATGCAGGATGGCGCAATTCGTCACCCGGGAATTGGGACCGACACGAATTCCAGGCATGGCATTCTTCTGCGTGGTGATGGTTTCGACGTTGGAACTGTGTCCCCCGTCGTGGGCGAGGTCGATGCCGCGCCGCTGAAAACCTCCATTCCGGATGGTGATGCCCGAGCGGCCACCGGCCCCGCATCGGATCATGGCTGGAGCTTGAGACGCGCCACGAACGAAATGAACCATCAAATCCAACACGACATCGTCCGCATCGATCCGGCCGAGCTGGCCTTCACGCCCGGCGGCCTGG
>CAYTRP010000664.1:0-1891 GCA_964440195.1 uncultured Candidatus Sumerlaeota bacterium | reverse complement strand
ACGCAGTACGAATACGCCAACGCCGGGTATGCCATGACGGGAGCGATGATTGAAAAAGTGACCGGTCGCTCTTATCGCGAACTGATCCGGGAGAAGGTCTTCGATCCGCTGGGCATGACCACGGTGGGGTTCGGTGTCCCGGCCACGCCTCGCTATGTGGACCAGCCATGGGGCCACACATTTTCGGGTAATACGCCCGTACCGGTGGCTCCGGGCAACGGCTCGGACAACCCGGCGGCACACGCTCCGTCCGGGGGCATGCATTGCAGCCTGGTAGACTTCGCGCGCTACATCGGATTCCACACCGCCGGTGCCCGCGGCGAGCACACGCTGTTGCAACCCGCTACCTTCACGAAGCTCTACACGCCCGTTCACTCGAACTACGCGATGGGCTGGGTCGTCCTGGATCGCCCATGGGCCAACGGGCGGACGCTCAACCACAACGGCACCATCGGACAATGGCTGACCACTGTCTGGATCGCCCCCAACCGCCACTGGGCGGTAGTGGTGGTGATGAACGGCGGCGGCGCCCCTGCAAACACCGCGACCTCCCAGGTGGTGAACGCGATGATCAGCCAGTTCCTGCCCTGAGCCGTGGGCCACGGCCCGAAGCCCGGTACGGAGCAAAGCCGGACGTGACAAGTCCCGCCTTCATTTGCGGCCCGTTGCTCAAGAAGCTTTGATACCAATTCCCGGAAATAGCGTGACTTCCAGCCCGTCAAAACCGCCCCGAATGAACGATCATAAATCAGTGAAATCCGTTCAATCCGTGTAATCTGTGGTTGAAAAGGCGCTTCCTCCCATAAAGCCGCGCTTTCCGCGGCAACTGGTATGAGCCGACTTTGGCACTGAATCCGCATTGGCATGGTCATTGGCCGCCGCCTACACAACGAGCCCGGCCTGAACACGGGCGAAGCGGAGGCTTGAACAGGGAGATCATCCAAAGTAGATGAACTCCCGAATCTTCTAACTCCGACTGGTCCAAAAACTCAACGGAGGCCGCGACAATGGCAGGCGTCAGCGGGTGCCGCCTGGCTTGATCATCCAGTGCTCGGGCAGCAGGTCCCTGAGTTTTACCTGCCGCGGGCCTTCGAGGATGACGGTCGCCTCCGCATTCCGAGGATCGATTTGAATCAGAAACTCCCGGCAACGGCCGCAGGGGGCGAGAATGCAGTCATCGGCCACGGCGACGATCGCTTCGATCCGGGTTTCCCCCGCCTTGAGCATTTCCGCGGCGGCGGCGTGCTCCGCACAAAAACCGATGCCGCAGCTCAGATGAACGCAGACGCCGGTGTGGATGTTTCCATCGACGGTGCGAATGGCGGCCGCGACGGTCGCGGCGGAGTAGTCCTCCCGACCAAGTGTCATGTTCCTGAGCAGAGGCCGCGCGGCGTCGATCAGTGCCTGGAGGTCCGGAGTCATGGCGATATCAGGCCGGGGTTCAATCCTTCGACGCCTTCGGGTCGAGCGCGTCGCGCAGGCCGTCGCCGAGGAAGTTGAGGGAGAAGAGGGTGAGCGAGAAGAAGAGGGAGGGGAAAAGAAGGAGCCATTTGTTGGTTTCCATGCGGTCGGCGCCTTCCTTGATGAGGATTCCCCAGGAGCTGTTGGGCGGCTGGACGCCGAGACCGAGAAAGGAGAGCACGCTTTCCAGCAGCATGATGCCCGGCACGGCGAGGGTGGTGTAAACGATGATGGGGCCGATGACGTTCGGCAGGATGTGGCGGAAGAGGATGCGTCCGTGGCCGAGGCCAAGAGAGCGGGCCGCTTCGACGAATTCCTGATGCTTGAAGGTCATCACCTGCGCACGGACGATGCGGGCGATGGTCAGCCAGCCGATGGAGCCGATGGCGATGAACAAGGGGATGAGGGTGGTGATGGGAGCCACCCGGTC
>CAYTRP010000663.1:0-1892 GCA_964440195.1 uncultured Candidatus Sumerlaeota bacterium | reverse complement strand
CTCGACCAGGAGTTCAACACCGTGCGCACGGGGCGGGCCAACCCCGCCGCGCTGGACTCGGTCGTCGTGGAGGCCTACGGCGTCCAGATGTCCATCAAGCAGATGGCCACCATCACGACGCCCGATGCGCGCAGCATCGCCGTCTCGCCGTTCGACCGCAACCAGCTCGGCGCCATCGAGCGTGCCATCATCGCCGCCAACCTCGGGTTCAATCCCAACAACGACGGCTCGGTGATCCACGTCAATGTGCCGCCGATGACCGAGGAACGCCGCAAGGAAATGGCCAAGCTCGCCCACAAGATGGCCGAAGACGCACGCATCGCCATTCGCCACGTGCGCAAGCACGCCAACGATGCCATCAAGAAGCACGAGGACGCCAAGGACATGCCGGAGGACGAGCTGAAGCAGGCCCACACGGGCATCCAGGACCTGACGGACGACTACATCAAGCGCGTCGATGAGAAGGTGAAAAAGAAGGACAAGGAGATCATGGAGGTCTGAAGGCTCGTCCGCACCTCCGCTCCCTCTTCCATGAAGCCCACTGCCGCGGCCAAGACAGACGCAGCCCCCCTCCTTCTCGAGCCGGTCTCCGAAGAGGAGGCGGTGGCGTTTTCGCGGCTGGACCTCAAGCGTCTTCCATCGCACGTGGCGATCATCATGGACGGCAACGGCCGTTGGGCCAGGAACCGCAGCCTGCCCGAACGCATCCATGGCCACCGCGCCGGGACGGATTCGGTGCGCGCCGCCGTTCGCACCGCCGCGCAGCTTCGAATGAAGGCACTGACGCTGTATGCCTTTTCGACGGAGAATTGGTCACGGCCCAAGCGGGAGATTTCCGCGCTGATGCATCTCCTCGAGACCTACCTGATCAAGGAAATCCCGGAGCTGAACGACAACAATGTGCGCCTCACCGCGAGTGGCCGCATCGACGATCTGCCCGCCTCTGCGCGAAACAAGCTAGCCCACACCATCGAGGTGACCTCTCGCAACACGGGCTTGGTATTGAACCTCGCTCTTTCCTATGGCGGGCGTCAGGAGATCGCGGACGCCGCGAAGCACATCGCCGCCGACGTGGGCAAGGGGCTCATCAATCCGGCGGATGTCACGCCGGAGGTCTTTGCACGTTACCTCTACCGCCCCGAGCTTCCGGATCCCGAATTGCTGATTCGGACCTCGGGCGAAATGCGCCTGTCGAACTTCCTTCTTTGGCAGGCGGCCTACACCGAGTTCGTCTACCTTCCGGTGCTGTGGCCCGACTTCCGGCGCATTCACTTCCTTCAGGCCCTCGGGGAATACAACGGACGCGACCGGCGCTTTGGCGGCGTTCGATAACGGCGGGGCGAATCCACAACGGATCGACGGCATGATCGAGGTCGCGGCACTCTCAAAGATCTATCGCGACAAGAAGAAGGGGCGCTTCGCGGCGGTCGACAATGTGTCGTTCGCATGCCGGCCCGGCGAAGTCTATGGCTTGCTCGGTCCCAACGGCGCCGGCAAGACAACGACCCTGCGCATGCTTTCCACCGCGATCAAGCCCACCTCCGGCAGCGCCCATGTCGCCGGCTTCGACGCGGTGCACCATCCCAGCGACGTGCGCCGCCGCATCGGGTTTCTTTCGGCGAACACGGGGCTCTATGGGCGCCTCACCCCGCGCGAGGTGTTGCGTTACTTTGGACGATTGTTCGGAATGGAGGAGGTCCGCATCCGGGCGCGGACCGGGGAGCTGTCCGACTTGTTTGGGATGCGCGAGTTTCTCGATCGCCCCTGCGACAAGCTCTCCACCGGCATGAAGCAAAAGGTCAACATCGCGCGCACCGTCCTGCACGATCCCCCCGTGATGATCTTTGACGAACCCACGTCCGGGCTGGATGTGCTCACCAGCCGCGCCATCG
>CAYTRP010000662.1:0-1892 GCA_964440195.1 uncultured Candidatus Sumerlaeota bacterium | reverse complement strand
TGACCAACATGGGTGTCGAGCCGTTCCTTGTGAGCGCCTCCCTCATCCTTGTCGAGGCGCAGCGCCTGGTCCGCCGCGTCTGCAAGAACTGCCGCCGCGACTATGAGCCGGACCCCGCCCTCCTGCGAGCCCTCGGCGTCCACGAGAAGGACGCCCGGTTCTACAAGGGGACCGGCTGCGAGATCTGTCGCGGCACGGGGAAGAAGGGACGCGTCGGCCTTTACGAGATCATGACCGTCGACGATGAACTGAAGGACGCGATCACCGACCAGATGCCCGTCAACCAGCTCAAGAAGTTCGCCGTCGACCGCGGGATGCGCACCCTGCGCGCGGCGGGCGTGCGCAAGTCCCTGCAGGGCATCGCCCCGATAGAGGATGTTCTCGGGGCCACGATGGCCGACGACGTCGAGCCGCCCGGGCCCGGCCCCAGGGGGGACCGTCCGGCCAACGGACACTCCAACTCCGACCGCCTCGCCAGGGAGGCCGCCCTCCCACAGGCTTGACAAGGCACCCGCATGACCCCCTATTGTTGACTACAGGCGACACCCCCGGAGCGGAATCCGCCCATGCCGACCTATCAGTATATCGCGCGCGCCCACGATGGCCGCGTTGTAAGCGGCACCGCCGATGCGACAGACCAGAACACCGTCGTCCAGATGTTGCGCGAGAAGGGCCTCATGCCCACGCGCATCTCCATCGGGAGCAAGGCAACAAAGAAGCGCCGCCGCGGACGCGGCGGAAGGACAAACCTGGACGATCTCGTCGTGCTGTCCAACCAGATGTCCGTGATGATCCGGGCAGGCCTTCCGCTGATCGAGGTCCTCGACATCCTCGCCGAGCAAACCGAGCGCAATTCCCTCGCCGCCGTCATCCGCCAGATCCAGCGCGACGTCGAGGGGGGCGAGTCCCTGACCGAGGCCATGGTCAAGCACGCCAACATCTTCAACATGTTCTACCTCTCCATGATCCGTGCCGGCGAGGCCTCCGGCATGCTCGACTCCATCCTCGAGCAGATCGCGGTGTACCTCGAAAAGACCGCCAGCCTCCGCCGCAAGATCAAGATGGCCGTCATGTACCCCGCCACGGTCACCATCGTGGCGATGGGCATCACCGTGTTTCTCCTGGTCAAGGTGGTGCCCGTCTTCAAGGACATCTTCGCCAGCCTCGGCGGGGAACTTCCCCTGCCCACCAAGATCACCGTCTTCCTCTCGGAGTTCGTCGCCGGCTATTGGTGGCTCGTCCTCCTCGTCATGCTCGGCCTCTACGTCTTCCTTTGGCAGTGGGGCAAGACGCGCAGCGGCCGCTTCGCGATCGACTCCCTCAAGCTCAAGCTCCCCATCTTCGGCCCCCTTTTCCTCAAGAGTGCCGTCGCCAACTTCACCCGTACCCTGAGCACCCTGATCCGCTCCGGCGTGAACATCCTCTATGCCCTTGAGATCTGCGCGAAGACCGCCGGCAACGCGCGCGTCGAGGGTGCCGTCCTGCGCACCAAGACCAGCATCCAAAGCGGCGAATCCCTTGCAAAGCCCCTCACCGACTCCGCCGTCTTCCCCCCCATGGTCACCCGCATGATTGACGTTGGGGAAAAGACGGGGGCGCTCGAGAGCATGTTGACGAAGATCGCCGACTTCTATGAAGATCAGGTCAACACGGCGGTCGCCGGCCTCACCTCGCTCATCGAACCGCTGCTGATCGTCTTCCTCGGCGTCGTCGTCGGCTTCATCGTCATTTCCATGTTCATGCCCATGTTCAAGATGATCGAACTCATCAAGTAAAGCCACCGCGCAGGGCCCCTCCCGGCAGAACCCCCGAAGCCCCGGCTCCGGGGGTGCTTCATGCCCCCCCCCCACGCCCCCCCCCCCCCCCCGCCCCCCCCCACCCCCCCCCCCCCC
>CAYTRP010000661.1:0-1893 GCA_964440195.1 uncultured Candidatus Sumerlaeota bacterium | reverse complement strand
GCGAGTCCGCCACGCCCAGCAGCGCGAAGCCCATCAGGTCGATGGTGACATTGTCGGCGGCGATCTCGATGCCGTGGCGGCCGCTGGCGCCCTTGATGTTGCCCGTCAGGTAATAAGACCCCGACTGCGTGATCTTGAAGGTGCTGTTGGTGTCGCCCGGCGTGTTGGCGGCGTTGATGGCGATGCGCGGTTCGACCTCGGCGAGCGGCTTGCCCGTCGGCGCGGGCGCGGCGGGGGGAGTCAACGGCCCGGCCTCCGCGCGTCCGGCGGCCAAAAACGTTCCGGCGGCCAGACCACCAAGCCCGGCCAGCAACGCCCGGCGGTCGGTGGGAACAGCAGCGTTCTCGGACATGATGGCGTCTCCCTTATATGGCACGGCACCTCAATCTGTGAAGCATGACACAGGCGAAATCATGCGCGGAGCACGAGCAAGCGGAAAGACCCTCCCCGCGCCACCGCCGGGGACAAGCCTTTCGCCCTTCACTCTTCACCCTTCTCAATTCCTCGCCGGTTCCGCGTTTCGTTCGCGCGCGCTGTTGCTGAACATCTCGGTGGGGATGTCGGCGACCGCGTGACCGGTGACCTTGTCGGCGGGTGTCTCGCGGATGTCCTTCAACTGCGTGAGCACCTGGTCGAGCAATTCGACCTTCTGGCGGTGGTGCAGGAACGCGCTCTTGAATCCGTAGATGACAAGGTCCTTGATCTCCGGGAGGCTGAACCCAAGCGCCTTGTGGGCCTTCCAGAATTCGTCCGTCAGGGTGACGCCGGACATGAGACGGTTGTCCGTGTTCAGGCACACGCGCAGGCCGTAATCGTAGTAGAACCGCAGCGGATGCAGCGCCAGTTCGTCCACGGCGCCGGTCTGGACGTTGGACGTGAGGCAGATTTCGAGCGGGATGCGATGGTCGCAGCAATAATTGAGCAGGTCGCCGTCCTCCTTCAACCGCACCGCGTGGCCCAATCGATGGGCACCGCAGTCATGCAATGCCTGGCCGATGGACGAGGGGCCGTAGGCCTCGCCCGCGTGGATTGTCACGTTCACGTTGTTCGCCAGGATCAGGCGGAACGCCTCGGCGTGGTCGGCCGCCGGGTTGCCGCCCTCGGCACCGGCGATGTCGAAGGCGACGACGCCCTGGTGCTTGTAGGCGATGCAAAGCTCCGCGATCTGGCGGGTGAAGCGTGGCGGGTCGTGGCGCATCCCGCAGATGATGAGCCCCCACCGGACGCCAAAGTCGCGCTGTCCCTCGCGCAGTCCGGCCAGTACCGACTCGACGACATCGGTCAGTCGCATTCCCTTGCGCTGGTGAAGGATCGGGGCGAAGCGCACCTCGATGTAGATGGTGTTCTCGCGCGCGCAATCCTCGAGAAGCTCGTAGGCCGCCCGCCGCAGGGAGTCGCTATCCTGGAGGACGGACACGGTGACGTCGAAGGCCTTGAGGTATTGGACCAGGCTTGCGGCCTCTTCCTGGACCAGGATGGTGCGCAGTTCGTCGGGATCGTGGGAGGGAAGTCGTACCTTGTGTTTTTCCGCCAGTTCAATGATGGTCTCGACGCGCATGGAACCGTCGAGATGACAGTGCAACTCGGCCTTTGGCATTCGCTCCAGCAGTTCTCTTGTTACTGTCATGTGTTCTCTTTTCCTCTCTTGTCTAATCCTATAGGTGAGCAGGTGGAGGCCGCCCTGTCGAGAGGATTTTTCCCCGTCGGCGCGGGGGGAGGCACTGGGCTGCGATCCCGAGCCAACTGCTTCCACTCAAAAACAGATTTTGAAGCACAGAGAGATCGCAGAAAACGCGGAGAAAAAGAAGGCGCGAGCCAACAACGATTTCTTCCATCCCGTCCATCCCGTTATCCTGTCCTCTTTGTTTCTCCGCGATCTCTGGGAACCCTGTG
>CAYTRP010000660.1:0-1895 GCA_964440195.1 uncultured Candidatus Sumerlaeota bacterium | reverse complement strand
GGATTGGACCGAGCGGGACGCACCCCCCCCCAAAAACCACGGAAAAACAAAAGTCAGCACAGGGTTCGCGGAGAAACTAAGAGGACGGGATATGGAGCAAATCGTTGCTGGCTCGCGCCTTCTTTTTCTCCGCGTTCTCCGCGATCTCTCTGTGCTTCAAAATCCGTTTTTGAGTTGAAGCAGTTGGCTCGGGATCGCAGTCCAGCGCCTTCGCCGCGCTGACGGGAACAAGGTCAAGCTGCGCCCCACCCCGTGAGACGAATTTTCCGGGAAGTTGGCCTGACTGTCTCGCGGATCCGGGAGACGCACCTGACGGCAACATGGACTCGGAAATCCTGTTGTTCCGGGGCCGGGAACGTGGTGGCCTTGCCCACCATGGACCGCAACGGAACATTGAAGCTTCTCCTTATCGTGGCCTTGGCCGCCTTCGCGGCGGCCTGCGCTCGCACGCCCCCCACCCTGCCAAAGGACATTGCACGAATGGCCGCCGAACACCCGCATCCCTCCTTTTCGGAACGAATCGAGGCCGCGGTCAGGGCCAAGGAGGCTGAACTGGGTGCCCGGTTCGGCGTGGCGTTCAAGGACAAGGACACCGGCCTCGCCTTCTCCTGGCGCGGGGGGGAACTGTTTCATCCGGCAAGCACGATGAAGGTCCCCGTGATGATCGAGGTCTTTCGCCAGATCGACAAGGGGAACTTCCGCCTGCACGACACCATCGCGGTGAACACCACGTTCCGCAGCATGATCGACGGCTCGCCCCATGAGGTGTCTCCGGGCGCGGAAGTCGCCGAATTCGTCGGCAAGCGCGCCACCGTTCTCTTCCTCACCGAGCAGATGATCGTCGTCAGCGACAACACCGCCACCAATCTCCTGATAGAACTGGTACGGCCACAGCGCGTCACCGCCACCATGCGCGAACTCGGGGTGCGGGACGGTTACGTGATCCGTGGCGTGGAGGATGGAGAGGCCTTTCGCGCGGGGATTTCGAACCGCCTGACTCCCGACGGCCTGACGCGCCTCATGGAAGCCATCGACCGCGACGAGGCGGGGAGCCCCGAAGGATGCGCGGAGATGCGTCGCATCCTGCTCGGCCAGCGATTCAAGACGCAGATTCCCGCCCTGCTCCCCGAGGGAACACTTGTCGCCCACAAGACGGGGAGCATCACGGGCGTGCGCAACGACACGGGGATCGTGTACGCGCCGTTCGGAACCTATTACCTCACCATCCTGAGCGAGGGGATCGAGGACTCGGCCACCGCCATCTCGGCGGTCGCGGAAATCTCAAGGCTCATCTACGACGAGCGGGCAGCCCTCGCGACACCCCATCCCGCAACGCCCTGACGGTCACGTTGCGGCGGGCACGGGAATTCTCGCAATCAGGGTGTCCGCCGGCTCCTCGACCAGCCGGAGGGCCAGCACCTCCGCCAGATGGCGCTTCAGTTGCCCGCGCACATCGGCGAGCCGGGGCGAGTTCGCGCCCATGAGGACCTTGAGGGAGGTCACCCCGCGGTCTCGAATCCCACAGGGGATGATCATTCCGAAGTGATTCAGGTCGGTGTCCACGTTCAGCGCGAGCCCATGAATGGTGCACCAGCGGCGCACACGGATGCCCATGGCGCAGATCTTCTCCTTTCCCACCCAAACGCCCGTGCGCCCCTCGACGCGATAGCCCTTGATGCCATGTTCCCCGAGGACGCGGATCACCGCTTCTTCGAGAAGCCGCATGTACTCGTGGAGCCCCAGCTTGTGGGCTTGGAGATCAAGGATGGGATACGCCACGATTTGTCCGGGTCCATGATAGGTGACCTGCCCGCCGCGATCCGTGGGCGTCACGGCGATGCCCCGGCTTTCGAGGACGCGGCGCGGGGAACGGCCGATGAGGTCGTCGCCCCGCG
>CAYTRP010000659.1:0-1899 GCA_964440195.1 uncultured Candidatus Sumerlaeota bacterium | reverse complement strand
TGGCGTCCTCCATCCAGTCGGAATCGCCCAGCGCCCGCCACGCGATGCGGGCGGCGAGGGTGCGGCTTGCGGTGTAGAATTTCTCGAACGCGGCGGCGTCGGGCTGTCGCTCGAACGCCTGCCACGCGGTCTCGATGACGGCGGTGTCTTGCATGGGAGTCTTTTCCCTGTGGGAAATGGGGTCCTACGCCATCAAGGGGACCGGGAGAGGCTGGAGGGATTCAAAAAAATCGGGGGTCAGGGGTCATGAATCGGGATTCAAGGGATTCCGCAAAGAACGACGGGCCCCCGAAAGGAGCCCGTCGCCACGCCATGATCTGAAGTAAAGGGGGAATTCGTCGGGGGTTGTGTCAATTCCGCGCGGGCGACGGGAGGACTTGGACGGCGATGCGATGTTCCAAGGCGGCCGGACCATCCGTGACGGTGACGGTCTGGGGCGAGACGCACCAGTGGCCGTCCTTCTCCGCGACAAGCTGCCAGGCGCCGGGGCCAAGGTGGATGGTGAAGTTGCCCTCGGCGTCGGTGAAGGCCTCGGGGCCGTGCCTCGCGATGGTCGTGGACGTGGGAGAAGTGAAGGGCGAGAAGTCGCCCACGGTCACCCGCGCGCCCTCGACCGGATGCCAGCCGGGAATGAGGCCGACACCTCCAGTGACGGGAAAGCTGCCACCCCCGATTCGCAGCTCCAGGATTTCGGTCTCTCCCCCGCTGCCGATCTGGAACATGCCGTGGGTGAAGCGTCCCGTCGGCGCGTCTTTCTGGTCCAACTCTTCAACGCGGACAAAGTAGTGGCCCTCCTTGGCGGAGCTTGCGCGCGACAATCCATCGGCGTCGGGTGAGACGATGACCGACGGGTCTTGTTGGTGTGGGCTGTAGGAGCGAGGGTCGAATTGCGTGGCGCGATACCACGCGATTGGTTGACCCGTCTCCCCGTCAAGGACGCGCAGGCGCACTTCATTTTGGCGCAAGAGCATCGCGTTGACGGGGCTTTCGACGGATTGGCCCTCTTCGGCGCGAGTGAAGCTGTTGTTGTAACCCTCGCGGGAGAATTGCACGGATTCGATGGGCCTCTCAGGTACATCGGTGACGCGCCAATAGCCGTCGGTGTCGGTGCGGCCGCGATGGCTTTGAATGTGAGAAGAGTCGCCGGGATCGCGGCGAGGAGTCAGGTAAACGTACACCCCCGGGAGTGGCTCAGCGTCTTCATTCGTCACGATGCCTTCAAACGTGCGACCAGGTTCGGGCTTGATGATCACATCGCGGCGCGTTTCCTCCGGGGCCAGGTCGAGTTCGAGCCTCAGGTTGGCAATGCGCGAGGGCGTGTCCGCGGTGGTGTTCATCCTGATGCTAATGCGTCCAGACACGATGTCCCGAAGCAGAAAGCGGCCATCGGCCGAGGTGACAGCGAAGGAGATGGGGCTGGGAATCTCCCTTCTTGGTTCAACAAGGTGATGGACCGAGAGGGAGAGCAGGTGCACGGGGCTACCGTCGGTATCCTCCACGCGTCCTGAGATCATGGCATAAGGCTGCAGGACGAAGTCGGTGCCGGCCGTGGATTGCGCGTCAACAAGGAGTCCGCCACGACGACCATGAATCACGAATTGCCGTGGATCGTTTGGCGCGAAGGACATCCCGAATCGTCCCTCACCATCGACATCGATGGGGTAATCGCTGCCGGAAACTTGGATCCACGCCTCGGGGTCGGGACTCTTTCCATCCACATCGAGGACACGACCGCGATAGATCTCTCCCCGGGTGAAATGGAGGACCTGGACTTCCGGCGAACCGGGAGCGGGCATCCTGAGCGGATTCCATCGAAGTCGAGTGCCGGATTGCGGGGTGAATTGCACCCAGCCGTCGGGAGGATGGACATAAAACTGCGAATTGTTCATGCGACCATCA
>CAYTRP010000658.1:0-1914 GCA_964440195.1 uncultured Candidatus Sumerlaeota bacterium | reverse complement strand
GTGTCCGGGCCTTCCGTCGCATTCGTCCACTCTGTGCCAAGCCCCGACAGCAGCGATTCGAGGACGCGCGGTGTCCGTTCGAGCAGGGAGATGCTTTCGTTGAGGTCGAAATTCACGTTTGAACTCCTCCATGCCAACTATTGGATGCTTGGTGAGACCACATTCAACCGCCCCCACCGAAGCATTGATCATCGTCCCGCGCAACCCCGCCGCATCCTGTTTTCGGCTGTGCATCTCCCTTTTCAACTCATCTGTGCCGCCAAGTCGAACGCCAAGAAAAACCCCCCGTGCACGGGCATCGGCAACCCATCCACGGAGGTGTCTATTTCACCCTTCTCACTTCACTCTTCACCCTTCTTCTTCTCTTTCCCTCCCATGCCCGGCAACTTCTCCATCATCTTGGCGAGGTTGATGCCGGACACCGACTCGACCACTGGGGGCAGGCCGGCCATGATCTGCGCGATGTCCTGCGTGATCTTGTGCGCGCCGGCGGCGCCGTCTCCCATTCCGACGATGGTGATCTTGTCGGTCTTCGCCAGGGGCGCGGCGATTTCCCGCGCGATTTCCGGCAGCTTCTCGATCACGATCTGCGCGATGGCCGCCTCGTTGTATTCCTTCCACGCCTCGGCCTTCTTGCGGTTGGCTTCCGCCTCGGCGAGACCCTTGGCCTGGATCGCCTCGGCTTCGGCGAGACCGCGCGCCTTGATGATTTCCGCCTCGGCGAGGCCCTTGGCGCGGATCGCCTCGGCGTCGGCGAGACCCGTCGCCTTCACGACGTCGGCGCGCGCAAAGCCCTCGCGCTTTTCCGCCTCCGCCTGTCCAAACGCCTCGCGGTCCAGCTTCTTCGCCGTCGCCTCGGCCATGGTCTCGATGCGGAACCGCTCGGCCTCGGCGGGCTTGCGCACCATGGCGTCCAGCTCGCGTTCCTTGCGGATGATTTCGCGGTCCTGCACGTTGATCAAGCCTTCGCGTTCCACGACGAGGACCTTCACTTCCTCGGTCTTCGAAAGCTGCATCGTCGTGTTGCGCTGGATGTCATACGCCAGTTCCGCCTCGGCGCGCTTCTTGTTCACGCCCGCCTCATACTCCTGCACCTTCATGCGGTAATCGCGGTCGGCCTCGGCGATGCGCGTCTCCGCAGCGAGGCGCGCGATCTGCCCTTCCTGGTTCGCAGCGGCACTCTTTGCCGTCGCGTCGCGGTCGGCTTCGGCCTGGCCAATGATGGCGTCGCGCTTGACCTGCGCCGTGCGCGGCTTGCCCAACGCGTGCAGGTACACGTTCGCGTCCGTGATGTTCTTCACCGTGAATGACACGATCCGCAGGCCCATGTTGCGCATGTCGGGGGTCGCGATGCTCTGCACCTGTTGCGCGAACTTGTCGCGCTCCTTGTAGATTTCCTCGACCGTCAGGGTTCCCAGCACCGCGCGCAGGTGGCCTTCCAGCGTCTCCAGCGCCACCGTCTTGATCTGGTCGTCGCTCAACCCAAGGAACTGCTCCGCCGCCGTGTCGATCGAGGCCTGGTCGCTGTCGATCTTCACCTGGGCCACGCCGTCCACCACCACGGGCACGCCCTGGTACGTGTACACTTCCGGCGTGCGCACCACGAGGGTCATGATGTTCAGCGAGAGGCGGTCCACGCGCTCGAACACCGGCCAGACGAACACGCCCCCACCGCGGATCGTCCGGAAACCCTTCCCCTGCGTGCGGAAGAACTTGCCCGAGATGACCAGCACCTCGTTGGGCCCGACCTTCTTGTAGCGCGAGGCAAAGATCCCGCCGATGATGACCAGCACCACGAAGGCCGCCACGGCCGCGATTGCAAGGCTTCCTGCTCTTGGCGAAAAAGCCGCTCCCAGCATCAGCTCATTCATCACGATGTGTTCCCCTTTTGCGAATTATCCGCCCCCGAGGGGG
>CAYTRP010000657.1:0-1915 GCA_964440195.1 uncultured Candidatus Sumerlaeota bacterium | reverse complement strand
GGCTTCCACCATTCGTATTCCTGAAGGGTCTTCGAACGCCCTCCCCCGCCGATCAATGCCGTCACGGGCAGTGTCTCGACATTGACGAGATTCGCGCGCCGCACCATGTCCTCCCGGGGCCAGTTGTCCCTGTCCACAACCTCGCCGTCGGGGAAGTACTGTTCGAGGAACAACCGGTGCAGTTCGAGCGCGCCGAGAGGAAGACCGGACCTCTTGTCGAAGAAGACCGTGTCGAACTGTGCATCCATGAGAACCCACTTGGCGTAGTCATTTGACCACACCTCGGCCATCTCGTGCCCGCCCCAGATGGAATAGTTGGCGCTCATGACCCGTGCCGGGTAACCAAGGCTCTGGCACGCCTGCGCGAAGACGATGGCGTATTGCAGGCAGTATCCTCCCCCTGGTTGGTCCTGCTTCTCGGGTTGGAGGATCCTGCGGGCATCCCACGCGTTGAAGTCTGCGTGGTTCTCGCCGGGAAGGTACCAATCCCAGCGGCTGGCGACCCAATGCTTCAGCAGAAGGATCTTCTCGAATTCCGTCCTGGCGCAGGCGACAACCTTGTCGAGCCCATGAGCACGCCGGAATTCGACAAGGGCAGGATGAAACGCGTCTTCCAGAGGGAAGTCGGCCGAATGAATGCCCACGGGTCGGTTCTGGAACCCGAGGACGTGGAGGCTCTTCAGTTCTTCGGCGCCAAGGTCCTCGACATCCGCATGGATGGAAATTCCGGCAACGCGAGGGGAGACATTGCCCGCTTCGGACGCCATGCGAATGCGAACCTGCAAAAACCGATGACCGGATTCGGAGAAGGGTATGGCCACTCCCCCGGCGGTCAGCCATCCGGTCCACCCGTCGCCGCCCGCGCGATGAGTCGGACCCGTTCGATAGGCGATCTCGAGGCGCGTTTGCTCCGGCGTGCTCGCCTTCAGTTGGAATCTCATGCTGGAGGCACGGATACGCGATGCGATACCATCCCTCTTGAATGGCTCGCCCAGATCGACCACCGGGGAAGTGATGGTCCCCTCCGGGGCTCGCGCGTGAAGGGACAGACGAATGGGGTACTCGCCGTTGCCATTGTTGTTCACGCCCAGAGAGCCCGATTGCCATGTCTTTCCCGCGTCGAGACTCCGGTGGCTTCTGCCCGGCGCGGAGAGCCGGGTTGCCGAACCTTTGCGGTAATGCCGGTCGAGCGCGATCAATGTGCGAAACGCCGTGCCGGGCTCGTGCGCGCGGACTTCGATCGTGTTCACTCCCTGCCTCAGGTGTCCGGCGGGGATCGGCACATTCGTCCAAAAGTGATTCACCTCGTAAACGATGTCATCGTGCCCGTTCACATTGAAGACAAGATGGCGGCCGCTGTTTGGAATGGGAGGCTCGTGGGGATAGACCAACATGACGATGCGAGCGTCGGGCACGGGCCATCTGTCGACCTGAAGCTCCTTGCGGAGGACCACATCGCCGGAAATGACCTCGCTGTTGCCTTCAACGCTGTATCCGAAGGCGGGAGCATCGTCCTCCACGAGAATCCTGTCCTCGATTTCGATGCCATCGCCTGCCAGAATTATTCCACGCGAAGAGGCATGCTGGTAGAGCGTGGCCGCATCCCAGTCGACAATGGGCCGTCCATCGGCGTGAAGGCGCTGCACGCCGATGGACAGGGCGAGAAGCAATGAACCCATCAGGATGAAGCACGATTGTGCCAAGGCACTCATCCCCTGCCCTCCCGTATTGATGCGCACAGGCTAGACGACTCAGGTGAACGTTGCACTTCCACCCAGCCAGAAGACTTCGGAAGCGTGGCTTTCCGGATCATGGCACAACCGCCGTTCCAGGGGCAGCCTGGGAGGCCAGAAGTCCTTCGAGAAGGAACACCTCCGGTCCTTGCGCCAGGTACACGTCGCCATTTCCGGCGATC
>CAYTRP010000656.1:0-1945 GCA_964440195.1 uncultured Candidatus Sumerlaeota bacterium | reverse complement strand
ATGATGAGCGTGGAGGGGGTAAGTTGGCCGCGCAGGCCTGCGTTCTTGAGAGCGAGAATCCGGGCTTCGGGCCAACGGCTTTCGATGCCATCCAGCTTGAAATTCCCCACGCTCAAACGAGCCGTGGTTCCATCCGACGGCCAAACAAGGTTGGAGAGGTGCAGGCCACCGAGCGTGGCGACCGCCTGGCCCATCTGGCGGCTGGGTTCACCCTCGCTTCGAACCGTGGCGGAGATGTTCCTGATGTCGGCCTTGCCGATCCGAATGGTCCACACGTCCGGAAGTTCCTTCCGCCCTTCGCCATTGGACGCCGTCCGAACGGGACGCGGCTCCCCGGCGGGGATCGGTTCCGGACCGGTTCGTTTGGCCTTGGGATTGGGCTCCTTGCGATAGCGCTCGAGGAACGGGCCGATGTTGCGCGCCCCTCCCTCCTGCCGAAGGGCCAGGAATGTCACGTCATGAAGCAGAAACTCCTGAATGTGGATTTTCCGCTTCCGAAGATCGGGCCAGCTAAAGTCCACGACGAGGTGGCCGATGTGTAGCACGTCCTGGTCCCCCACCCCCTCCCGGGGGAGCACCCGGACATTGTCCAGCGACAGTCGCCCTCGATAGACGGAGACTTCCAGGCGCTCGATGATGACGTCCAGTTCCAAAATGGCGGATACCTGCGATTGGATCTGGGAACGCAGGATGGCGGGAAGAAGCGCGCGCAGCGTGATGGCAAGCGCGCCCACCACCAGAACGAAAATCAGAATGGCCCTGGTGAGCCTATAGAGGAGGCTTCTGCGAGGTTTGGGTTCCGTCATGTGTCGGAGACTTCGTGAGGGCGTGGATTCACACCGCCTGCCGGCGATGTCCCCTTTGGATGCCGGGGCGGCTCCGCCTTGGATTTGGGGGACAAGGGGCCCGGCGGGGATTGCCGGGGCGACTCGTCCGCCACGACGCAATTGCGGCCCTGCTCCTTGGCCCTGTAGAGCAACTGGTCGGCACGCTGGAAGAACGACTCCATCGAGTCGCTCTCCACAAGCAGAGTCACGCCGATGCTGGTCGTCAGAGAGATGTCCACCTCCCGTGCCGTGAACGGCTGTGCCTCGATGGTGCGGCGGAGGTTCTCCGCCACGCGCGCGGCGGAACTGGCGGTGACGTTTGGCATGACAACCGCGAACTCCTCGCCACCCCAACGAGCGGTCCTGTCGACTTCGCGAACCGTTTGGCGGATTACCGAGGCAACGTGCTTGAGCGCCTCGTCTCCCACATCATGGCCGTGGGTGTCGTTGACCTTCTTGAAGTGATCGAGATCAAGGAGCAGGAAGGCGAGCGTGCGCTGGCCGTGAGAGACCTTGGCCATCATGGCTTTCAGATGGGCAACCATCTGGCGCCGGTTCTCCAGGCCCGTCAGGGGGTCTCGCGTGGCGGAGTGATAGAGCGACATCTCGTGCTGAAGTTCCTCGGAGTCCCGGACAAAAAAACCGATGAGGGTGGAACCGACAAGAAGCCGGTCGCGTTCCACCAGGCGTGTCTTGCCCTCGATGCGCTTGCCGTTCAGCTCGGTCCCGTTGCGGGATCCAAGATCCTCCACGTAGCAGCGGGGCATGACGCCCGGGTCGTCGTGGTTGTCATAGACGATGAGGGCATGGGTCCGGGAGGTTATCCCGTCGTCGATGCGCCAATCCGCCGAGCTGCTGCGGCCGATGATCATCTCGCGGGAGACGAGCGCCTTGCGCTGTCCCCTGAGTTCCCCGGACAGGCAAATCAGCACCGGGCGAAACTCCTCGTCGCGAGGGCGCTCGACGGGCGCGGGGGTTACCCGCATCTGGGTGGCGTCGGAATCGGCCGACCGCTGACTCCTGGACACGCGAGTCCGGGCCACCTTCTTCGGCCTGGGATCCTGTTCAGGAGAGTTCTTGTTTGGCATGGAGCACGCGCGTCTTGGGGGGGGATTCTG
>CAYTRP010000655.1:0-1946 GCA_964440195.1 uncultured Candidatus Sumerlaeota bacterium | reverse complement strand
AGCCAACGGCACCGTCAGATCGAACCGCATCGCAATCGGCTCCCCCTCCGGGCTCTCCATTCGAAAGAGCTGCTTGTTCGTCTCCTCGCCACCGGTCCCCAGCAACGCGGATTCGTGTTCCAGGACCGGGGTGTCCACCGGCACGAAACCGAACCGCTCATAGACTTCCCGGATCTTGTCGATGACCCGCTGGCGCGCAATCATGTCGCCTGGCAGGTAGTCCCGGAATCCCTTCAGGGTCTCTGGCTGGACGCGGTCCTTCTTGCTCATCGTCATGGTTGCTCCTCGGTGGGGCCGTATGGACCTCGCGCGGCGGCCCGGTGGGCAAGCGCAGATCCCGCGCGGCTCTGCTCCCCGCTCCACAGCGTCACGGAATCCCAACGTTCGCCGTCACGGACCCATTTTCCGTGTTTAGGTAGACCTCCGTCCGGTGCATCCACGAGGTATCGTCGTAAACGATCACCTCATAGCGACCGGCCGGAAGCGCCGGGACGCCGTAGCTCCCGCCGGAATCCGTCTTCGTCTGATATGTCCAGTAGCTCGTGAACGCCGACATGTTGCTGTGGGGGAAACTCAGGCCCCGCACAAGGACAGTCCGGTTCGCCACCACGGCCCCGCTTGCCTGGCGGCTCACCCGCCCCTGGATGGTCCCATTCGGCGCGATGATGGCCGCATGGGTCCCCGGGGGGGATACATAGACGACCCGGTGCCAGCGAATGAATTGGGAACCCCATTGGCCCGAACCGATCACCAGATAGCGCCCCTCGATCATGTTCTCGATCTCGAACGAGCCATTGTTCACGGACGCGATGATTTTTCCCCGGCTGACTGGCCGGTCATCCGGCTCCATTGGATAGACTTCGATTCGTGGATTGGTCAGGTTGGCGCCCAGCGGTCCCCTCACGAATCCCGTAAGCCTCAAGCGCCCGGACAGGACGACGTCATGTCGAAGCTCGGTCATCTGGGAGAGCTGCGCGCTGTGCGTCTTGGTTGCCGGGCCGCGAGGAAAGTTCGCCGTCGCCGAGATCGTCACCCCGCCCGCCTCCAAGCCCGTGAGCCGATAGTTTCCCGCGCGATCCGTTCGCACAACGCGGCTTCGATCCAGTGCCGTGTGGCGAACCGATATGGTCGCGCCTTCGATCGGGTTCCCCACGCCGTCGGTCACCTGCCCAAATACCACCGCACCCCGGTCCATCACGATGTCGCCCACGCCGGTCTCGTCGCCCCGGGTCACCTGGATGATGTTCTTCCCCGTCGGCAAGTACTGCGCGTGCTCGGCCTTCAGGTTGTAAACATTGGGCTCGAGTCCCGAAATCGTGAAGACACCCTGCGCATTGGTCCGGCCCGTCGCCCCGGAAGGAGTCAGCGTGATGGTCGCCCCGCCGATCATCTCGCCCGTGTCCGCCGCCACGGCCCGCCCTTTCATGATGCCACCCTGATCCAGGAGGATCTTGGGAAGCGTTACAAGCCCGGGCGAGGGCACATCGATGTCGCCGAGGCTAAACGGCAGGTAGTTCGGAGCCGTCACCGTCACCGAATAGATACCGGGTGGGATGGAGGAAAACAGGAACTCGCCTGGCGGATTGCTGAAAGACTTCCCGGCGCTGAAATCCCGCGTCGCGCTCCCTTGATAAGCATATCGCCCACGAATGCCAACGTTCGCCCCCGAGATCGGGTCTTGCGTGAGGCCATCGACAACCAATCCCGAAATGCCGCCATTCATCGGCACGCTGACCGTAATCTCCTGGGCGGGGCCCGCCACCACGCTGGGAACCCGCCGGAACACCGAATGCGTTCCAGTGGGAGTGTCCCTTTGCGCGGTCACATCCAGCGTGAACCTGCCCGGACTCACCCCCTCGATCACAAAGCGCCCCCGGTTGTCGATATTCCCCCTGCCCCCCCCCTTCGCCCCCTGCTCCGCGCGCGCATCGACGAATCCCTTGATG
>CAYTRP010000654.1:0-1949 GCA_964440195.1 uncultured Candidatus Sumerlaeota bacterium | reverse complement strand
GCGACGCGCCTCGGGGTCACCAAGCGTCACGCTACCGACCTCCTCGCAAGAAATGCCATTGCCGGACGGCGGCTCTCGTCGGGCGCGTGGCTCGCTGACTCCGATTCCGTCGCGCACTACGAATCGGCAGTTCGCCGCGGCAAAGGCAGGAAGCTCGACGTGGACACTGCTTGGGGTCTGCTGTGGGAGCTGTCCGGACTTGATGCCGAATGGCTGACGCCCAGCACACGCTCGCGTGTACGCGCGCGCATCCGCAACGCGGGCACCGAGGAACTCGCCCGCGCGGTAGCCGGTCGCGCGCGCGCGCACCGCTTTCGCGCGGCCAACGCGGCCAAAGCCGCAGCGGGCCTCATCGCCACCGGCCGCGCGGTCGCCAGCCTGCTCGGCGTGGGCCTGATGGACGATACCCGGCAAGTGTCCGGGTACACCCGCCGTGGGGATGCCGCGGACTACGCCCTCAAGAACTTCATGGCGCCCGACAACAGCGGGCACGACATCATCTACGACAACACTCTCCCCATCGACTACGCCGGGGATGTGATGCCGGCAGCTGTCATCGCCGCGGACCTGGCCGTGAGCACAGACACGCGCGAACGCAGCGGCGGGCTGCGCGCTTTGAACGACCTGAGGCAGGCATGGCTGGTCTCGCACTGACCGTGGATATGGGAGATGACGACATCCTCCCGGCGTGGCACACGGTCATCGACGTGGCTACAACCGGCGTTGCGGAGAAGCTCACGCTCGTCGGTGGGCTCATGGTGGCCGTCCACGCCCGTCGCGCCGGCGTCGTGATGCGCCGCCCAACCGACGACATGGACGCGCTCGTGGACTACTGGGCGGATCGCGGAAGCCTCGTCGACACGCGCGTCGCGCTGCACAGTGTCGGGTTCGACCTCGCGCCCAGCCAAGAGCATGCCTACCGGTTCGTGCACGCCGACGGCCGCAAGGTGGACATCATGGTCGCCGACCACCTCCCATCCCGCATGCGCCCGCGTCTGGCACGGCGCCCGGCCCTTCAGGCACCTGCCGGGGAGCAGGCCATCCGCCGGCGCGACATGTACACGCTGACGTTCGACGGCGCCGCCCAGGTCAGGCTCGGCGTCCCCGACGAGCTCGGCGCGCTCGTCGCAAAGGGAGCCGCCTTCACGGTTGACACCCGTGATCGACGTCGGCACCTCGACGACGCGGCCGTTCTCCTCGCGTGCATCACCGACGCCTCAGAGCTCGACTACGCCGGGACAAGCGTGAATGATCGGCGCCGCATCCGCGCCCTCCTCGAGCAGGTCGGTGACGCGCAGCACCCGAGCTGGGTGAACCTCGATCCGTCCGACCGCAGCCGCGGCCTCTTCAACGCGGCACTCATCGGCAGTGTGGTGGATTCTTTGCCCACTCCGGATACGTCCGCGCACTAGGCGAGGACAGGTTGCCGCTCCAGGACCGTTCAGTGGGCGACGTCCAGGGTCACGACGAACTCCTCCGTTGTCGGGTCGAGGACTTCTTCCGTGTACTTCGAGGTCGTGATGAGTCTCGAACAAGCGGCCGCCGACCGTTCGGGAAGGTGGCGCAGCTGGTCGCTTCGACTCGCAGGAGGCGACAATCCGGCGCACCTTCTGGGTGCGCCCGATCTCGACCAGAAGACTGGGCGAAGCAGATGGAGCCTTCGCCCTTACCCACCACCGCGTGCCGAGGGCATTGCAGGGTCTCTGGCGCGTGCGACCCTCGACCGGCTCGGGGGCCGCCGCACGAGCGCGATTGGCGTGGCGCGCGGAGCCTCGCGCCACGACCTGTATCGCATAGCAGGCCGCTCCTACATGCGGTCGACGAGCGCTTCCCGAGAGTCGCTCCGCGCGGTGCTGTCACGAACCAGAAATCGCGGGTCTTGAAGACCCGCGATCCCTTGTCCCGACTTGGTGCCCCCGACAGGAATCGAACCTGCGACCTTTGGTACC
>CAYTRP010000653.1:0-1952 GCA_964440195.1 uncultured Candidatus Sumerlaeota bacterium | reverse complement strand
GTCAGGGAAGGGAACGCCGGCATCGCGCCGGCTCCGCGATGGATGTTCCGCACGATCAACGTGGTATCGGCGAGTCCGTCATTGCCGGCGAGCGCGGGAAAGTCCGGCGGTATCCCCTCGCCGTTCAGCTGATGGCAGGCGGCGCAGGCCGTGTTGTCCGACGTGAACAGCGCCTGGCCCTGTGCAAGCAGCGCGGGGTCGACCGGGCCGGAGGCGGGCGGCGGGGGCTCCTGCGCCATCGCGGTGAAGCATACGGCCACCGCCCCCACAAGGGCGAAGACACTGCGCTCCTGCATGATCCGTCTCATGGTCGGCTGGCTCCGATATGCACGATCACTCGCGGTCTGGTGGCGGTTCCAGGGAAAGCTCGACCCTGGTGCTCAAGTCCTGGGAAACGTCAACGGGAGTGCCGAATGTCGTATACTTCGGGCGCGAAACGAACAGCCGGTACTGTCCGCGCGTGACCATTACCTCCGCCACGCCCTGCTCGTCGGTCGTTGCGCCATAGGGGTGCAGGACGACGCGGGCTCCCGTCAATGGCGAACCCTTCATGGCATCCCACGCCTCGACCCTGACCTTGACGTCGGGGACATTGACGCAGCGGACGCCGAAAGCGGCCGAGCCGGAGGCGTGCGGCAGGACTGCGTCCGAACCTTCGGGTGATTCATCGGCCGCTGGGCACCGGACCTCCCAGCGCTGGAGGCCGGCACTGGAGGGCGCAGTGAGCTGCAACTCGGTGTAGTAAAGTGCCGCCGATTTGGGCCAGACCTCGGCCCCAACTGCGGCGGCGGCAATCTCCGTTCCGGTTTCGTCGATAATCGTGAAGTCGCGGTCCGCCTGCCGACACTGGCCGGAGCATTTGATGCCGACCTTGATCTTGAATGTCTCGCCGGCGACGACCGCCGAGGGTACGTCCCAGACGAGGACGCTCGTGGTGTGCTCCCGGACGGTCAGCGTGATTTGCGCAGTGGCCTCGTCGTACCTGACCCCGTCGCCCTCGTAGGCGGGAAGATGCGCTGTCCACACGTATGATCCGGCGACGGCGGGAGCCCGCGCGGACAGGTCCACGGCGTTGGCATCCGCTTCTTCGTCATAGGGGCCGAGTTCGGCCGCCGCGAGGGTCGCGCCACCCTCGTCCTTGATCTCTACCGTCTGACCTTCGAGATCGCATGCGGGGACGCAAGCGATCTTTACCTGAAGCTTCACGTCGGTATTGGCGAAAATCTCGGCTGAAGATAACTCAACGGAGCAGGTCGCCGCGACCTGCTCAACCTTCGTATTCGCGCTCATGTCGATCGATCTTGCCTTGGAGCCAGTCGGTCCGGCGGGAGCAGCTGCCCCGCCGGACCGGAACCTTCACCGGGCGTCAGCCCTGAACGACTTCGGTGCCGGCAATATAGCCATGCACCACACTCTTGCCGAGACCGTGCTGGTTGTGTCCGCCCGTGGCCTCGCCTCCCGAGTAGAGCCCCGGGATCGGGTTACCCCAATGGTCGATGACCTGGGCCTTGCCGTTGATCCTGAGCCCGCCATAGGAATCGTGCCAGACCGGGTTGAGCGCGGCCGCGTAGAAGGGCGGCGTCGCGATCGGATACATCGGCGCATCCGGTCCGCGCCCGAATTCCGGATCGTCACCTGCGGTCGCGAACTCGTTCCAGTTGTTCACCGTTTCTTCAAGATACGTAAGTGGAACGCGCTGGTACTCGTGCCCCGCCTTGATCTTCTCAGCCAGCTCGGCAATGGTATCCGCGGTGAAGAAGTAGCCGTTGTCGGGCGAGGTGAACGGCGGGTCGATGTTCCAGCCATCACGATCCACCGCCGCGGCGTCGAAGATCGCCCAGATCGGCCCGGAATAGAAGTCGGGAGCCGTCGAGCCCTCGTTCAGCGCCAGGGCGGCGTAGATGCCGGCATTCTCCTTGTAGGTATTCCGGATGTTCTCGGCGCTGGCGTTG
>CAYTRP010000652.1:0-1958 GCA_964440195.1 uncultured Candidatus Sumerlaeota bacterium | reverse complement strand
TGCCGGTGTCCCGTGTCATCGCCGCCAACCGCATGACGGCTTCGTATTGCGGATCCTCAAGGTGACGCTGCCTCGCAGCCAACGCGCGAATGTCGATACCGCCATGGGGTGGGAAGAAGAGGGCTGGCTCGAACTTGGCGACATTCCATGCCACGGTGTCTGGCACCCATGGCTTGACAGCCAGTCGGAACGCTGGGCGCGACCATCCCTGTGAGTGGAACGCCCACCAGGGGAGGCGAAGGGCTGCCGTGACGACTCCTAAGTCCAACAGTGGGTATCGGTACTGCACCCCCATGATGTGACCGGTCTGGTGCCATCCAGCGATCCGTCGCTGTAGATGCCCATGGGAAAGAAGGAACAGCTGCATCTCGTGGTGATCTCGGATGTCGGAGAGCTGCTTCCGATTCTGCTCGAGGAGCTCAGCCGCCAAGGGGGAGAAGGCGCGAACCGCCGCGGCGATTTCCCTTTCTCTCAGGTCGTTTCTTGTCTCGCCGTCGAAAAACAGACTAGCTGCCCGCGGCCAGACAGCCGTCAGCGCAGATCGTGCGAACATCTTGGACCTGCGGCGTAGTGAGAAGGGCCGTGGCGACAAGAGGTTCAGGGCGCGCGAGTACTCGTTCCATGCTCGTAATACACGGCCGCTCCGCAGCAACTGTTCGAGAACGTTTCGACCGTTGAAGCTCGCCAGCTCATCGCCCCCCCAGCCGGAGAGGAGCAATTGCACTCCGTCGCGTCGAGCCTGGTCGAGGACATGGCATTCGCGGCCGTGGTCGGTGTTGGGGTAACGGGTGGGATCCAGTCGCCAGAACCATTCACCGTCATCTTCCGGACCGATCGTCCGCACCGGAAAGCCTCGGAATTGCTCCACGTGCTTCAGGAGGTAGCGTTCATCGCCCTGAAAACTTGCCGCCACAGTCTCGCTGGGTGCCCACGAGTAGCCGGCGATCAGTCTCCTTCCGGACTCCCCGAGTACCCGGTCGGCCACGCAGGCCACGCTCGTGCAGTCCAGTCCGCCCGATACATGTGCGCCGACGCGGAGATCCGCTGAAACGAGGCCCCGGACGGCAGCTTCGATCCGATCCCTGAGCAGTTCGGCGCATTCGAGCAGGCCGAGTGAGCGGTCGGGCCCGGGCAACGAACCCGGATCCCAATAGCGCTCCAAGTGCGTCGTCCCGTCCCCCGTGATGCGGAGGGCATGCCCTCCGGGCACCTTCGACACCGCCACGAAAGACGTTCGTTGGGCCATACTTGGCCCCCTGAGGTGGCTGCCTCCCTGGTCCAGCAGGATTCCTTCGTAGTCGAGGGCGTCGTCGACATCTGGCCGATCGACGATTTCAGCCAGAATTGAACTCGCGACGATCCTCCCGTTCCTTGTCCATGACCAATAAAGCGGTAGCACCCCGACCGGATCTGCGACAAGAAGGTGCTCGCGGGTTTGGGAGTGCCAGGCGGCCAAGCCCCAAGGGCCGCTGAGAGATCGCAATGCAGGGACTCGTCCTCGGGACCAAGCAGTCGAGACTCGCTCTGCATCAATAGAACTCGGGGCAATCCACAGGACTTCGTGCCCCCTTACCGGCGCGAGTTCCGGATGGAAGCAGAAGGCCTCGGGGCTAGGGTCTACTGATGGGGACGTCGGATTCAAAAGGCAGAATACGTTATCGGGATATCACCAATACTAGGGATATAGATGGATTCTTCAGTGTCCCACGGGATGGCTCCGCCCCGGGCTTCTCCCGAAGCTGAGACTCGATCCAGTGTGGGCGTCATCCAAGTGCGCATGGCCGGAATATAGCAGGGTTGGCGCCGCACGCAAGACCTGTGTGACAATCCATCGAGAAGTCTGGGTGCTCCCTCCCTGTACCAACCGTCCACCCTCCGCGGGATCAATCGTGGAATGCCGATGAAGGATCACGACCAGGACCAGACCGGCGACCACCTTCAGCACTTCCGGGTCTTTC
>CAYTRP010000651.1:0-1958 GCA_964440195.1 uncultured Candidatus Sumerlaeota bacterium | reverse complement strand
TCCATTCGCCGTTGCGAACCTTGTCGCGATAAAGTTGCGCCACGCGACGTCGAACAACCATCCCGGCCCCCGAAGGACAGGTGCGTGGCGACAAATCGCGCGAGCATGTTGGCCGTCTGTGGGCGCGAAGCGTCAGGTGCTCCTGGACAAACCGGGGAAGCCGTGGCGGCGTGCCCTCGAATTCCGGCTCGATCATGCCGGCCCCAAGAGTCCCAAGGGTGGGATGCCGACTCGCAATGCGCATGACTTCCTGAAGATAGTTGGCTTCAAGCACATTGTCATCATCGACAAAGAGCAGATACTCGCCCTTGCTCTCCTCAATTCCCCGCAGGCGGGCAAAGACAAGGCCCCTCTCCTCCTCCCGAATGATTCGCGCACGAGAATGCCATCCCTCCAGGATCCCGGAGTCGAGGGGCACATCACTCCCATTGTCCACGATCAGAAGATTCCAACTGGCCGGATCCAGGGTCTGCCGACGCAGGGCCGTCAGGGTTCGCGAGAGAAAGTCGCGACGCGGATTTCGTGTGCAGATGATGACGGAAATCATCGGAAGCGTCCAGGATAACGCTGACATGACAGGCGGATCAATCTGGCGAGGACTCTCAAGGTGGGGATTTTGTCCCTTTGAAGGCTATCGTGGGCGAGAAGCCGGTTGGGCCCGGTGACTGTCGTCGCGTCAATCATGGCTCATGGAATTTGGGGGCATCTTCTCCCAATACCGGCCCCGAAATGGGGCAAGGTCAAGGCAACCACCCAATTCGAGATCAAACGAGGAGGGACTCAACCTGCACATGCCGCTGTAGGGATGGGGTGTCAACTCGCCCACGTACACTCTGCCATCGTGGCAATAGGTGTCCACGCGCATGAGGGGAAAACCCCGCCCAAGAATCTCCGCCGTTTCGATCATCCGATCAAGCAGCACGGGAGGGGGCTCGGGAGCACTTGGCTTGTCATCGACGGTCACCCGAAGGGGTTGCCAATCTCGCCCATAAAGAGTGATCTTGATCTTCGCGAGCCGATCCCTGACGGCGTGGATAAGCCGGATTTTTCCACCGAGGACGAGTATCTTGTAGTCAACCGGCAGCACGCCGCCGGATCCAACCAACAAATGCTCCACGACGACTCGTGGGGGATTCTGATGCTGGTACCACTCCATGAGCCTGTATATCTGTGGCTCTCGAAGCCAGCCATCCAGCGTGCGGCGAAACGCATCCCAATCCACAGCGGCCTTATCCCAAATGATGAGGTTTCGACCCGAACCATTGTTGAGTTTTGCAATGAACTGCCGGGGAAGCTCCGAGGTGTTGATGGCGGAGGCAGACTTATAGACTCCAACCAGGGGCACCAACATTTCAGACCCGACCCGTTGGGCGATCCATTCCCTCGCCGTGGCCTTGTCGGTAATGACCGGAAGCAGAGGATTCCTGTCATGCAGCTTCAGCCAAGTGAGCTTTTCGCCAAACGTGAGGGGTTCCCGAAGATTGGGCCTTTTGCCCACATGGCTTTCATACATCTCCAGCAAGTCCGGGTAACCCAATGCCCGCTGCCACGTTTCATAGAGCGCGTAGGTCCGCGACCGTCCCATCAACCCTCGAACGAGAGGAGCCACGGGCTTGAGCCAAGAATCCAACGTCACGGAAAGTCCCCCGGCAAGGGAGGGCAAAAGGAGACGACTTGGGCAGGGAGCCCCGCCCTGCCGGGAAGGGAACTCAAGTCAAGACGGTGAACGATCGACAGAGACATGGTCTGGTGGTTACGCCGCCGACGACCCTCTCATTCGAGATCATCGCTTTCCCACTCACCCGCAGCAGACTTGCCACCCGCGCGCGGCCAATCGGGGGCTTGGAGGGCAGTGGCCAACATCGCCAGAAACGCCAGTCCCACCGTCGGAATGCGCAGGTGGAAATCCACAAGCGCGTGCAGCATCAGGGCCGCGACCCCCGCCCATGCGGCCCGGC
>CAYTRP010000650.1:0-1960 GCA_964440195.1 uncultured Candidatus Sumerlaeota bacterium | reverse complement strand
CGGTCGTTGTCAGTTCAATCGTTTCCATCGCGCCCCTCCTTGCGGGACTCTTGGGGCACGCTATCTGCCCCGGCGTCCCCTGTCAATGCGCCGTTGGCTTGCTCCTCCCACATCGGCCACTCATCCGGTCTTGGCCTCCAGTCTCCGGGGCCGAGGATGTTTCCCGCCAACTCCGCCAATGATTTGCCGAGATGATCGCGCGCGGCGGATTCGCCGGCGTCGTCCCAGGTGGCGTTCTCGAAGAAGGGGCGGGGGTTGTGGAAGTCGTGCAGGATCACGTTGCAGAGGATCAGCGCGAGTGCGTATACGGCCTTCTGCTCCTCATGGTCGCGTGGCGTGTCAAAGGCTTCGCCGGTCCAGAACCGTTGGATGGTGGTTTCGTCAAAGAGGCGCTTGATCCGTTGAAAGTCCTCCTTCTCCGGTTCCGAAAACTGGTCCGGGAAGAAGTGACTTTCGCACCGTTGCGCGACACCCTCTTCCAGCCAAACGGGAAGGGCACGGTCGATCACGAAGCTGTGCAACAATTCATGGGCCATGACCATTTGCTCCACCGCTCCGTCATACGACGGCGCCACGGCGACATGCGTGGAGCCTTCCATGATCGCCATGCCTGCCGACGCTCCGGATTCGCCGTCCGGGCAAAACCATGACACGTACTCCCAATACTCGTCCCGGTTGTCGAACAGGACAACCACATGACGGCCATGGATTTCCGGATTTATCTGTCCCAGAGTGGATGCGAGCCACGCATGAACGCGCTCGCAGAACGCCAATGTCTGGATCGCCTCGCGTTGGAGTTGCGGCGAGACGAGGATCACGTTGTCCGAAACATACGAATTGTAGTCGGCGGAAATGGACGCGCCCAACTCATTCGTCCATGCAGCCTCGATGACGGAAAATAATTCGCCCCACGCGCCAGCGCCTTCATTGGCATCCAGCCATTCGTAAATCTTCTCCCACTCCGGACGGGAAAACCCATCCGGTCGTGGAAAGTCGCAAGTGATGCCCGGAATCCGGGGGAGTGATTCCTCCATCGCGTCTCCCCCCTCATCTTCCATCTCGTCGATCCTGCCATCCCGTCCAAGCCTGCTGCTTCTCCCGGCTTTGCTGTCACGCCGTCATAAACTCAAAGTGCCCGAACACCTGCGAGGTCTCCTTGGCCGCCAGATGCCGCTTCGCTTCTTCCAGCGTCATCACCGGGTTCTTGTGCCGGATCTCAAACAGCTTGCACAGGATGTCGAAGCACTGGGTGTTCCTGATGATGCCGTGGAAGTGCTCCTGGCCGGGGCCCACCGCCGTGACCATGGTGTGGTCCTGCGTGTGCGAGGTGCTGCACCAATGCACGCCGTTGTAGTTGCCCATCACCTGGCCCCAGATGCCCGAGAGCCCGCGCATGTCCGAGTTGATGACCATCGGCGCGTTGCCCCCCAGCGCATCCGCCAGGGTCTTCGCATCCTCGGCGACGATCTCGAACCCCGAGACGGCCTTCGCGATGTCCGAGACGTCGCCCGGCCGCGGCTGGTCGCCCCCCACGGCGCGCGCGCGCTCGATGAACGTGCCCAGGCTCCCCGTCGCCAGGGGCATCCGATCGAACATTTCGAGCGAGCGGTCGTAATACGTCAGCCCGGGGTTCGAGTTCGAGTGGTCGCTCGTGAGGACGACCAGCGTGTCGCCCCGCCCGCGCGCCCACTCGAGCACCACGCCCACGGCCTCGTCGAACGCCAGTTGGTCCCAGATCAGCGCCGGCGCGTCGTTGCCATGCGCGGCATGGTCGATGCGCGCCCCCTCGACCTGGAGCAGGAACCCATTGGGCTGTCGCGCGAGGGATTCCAGTGCCACCCGGGTCATTTCCGCCAGCGTCGGCACGTCGCGTTGCAGGATGGGGCTGTTGTCGTGATCCACCGTGTAGGGAATATAGCCATCGGTAAAAATGCCAAGGACCTTGCGGTCCCGCCCCGCG
>CAYTRP010000649.1:0-1961 GCA_964440195.1 uncultured Candidatus Sumerlaeota bacterium | reverse complement strand
AAGGCCATCCTCATCCCCCACCACACCGGGTGGACAGGGACCGATTGGGACGCGCTCGCCGATCCCAAGGTCATGCCGCTCGTCGAGATTTGCTCCAACCACGGCGTCTTCGAGCACCTCGGCAACGAACCCATCATGCACCGGGGCGGATCCCGCGGCATGTTCGTGCGCGACGGCCTGGCGCGCGGCCTGCGGTTCGGCCTCATCGGTGGCTCCGACAGCCACGGCCTCATCTGGCATCATCGCGCCGGATGGCGGCGCGACTCCTATCGCGGCGGGCTCGCCGGCATCTACGCGCCCGAGAACACCCCCGGGGCATTGTGGGCGGCGATGCTCGCGCGACGCTGCTTTGCCACGACGGGCAACAAGCCCCTCGTCGATTTCCGCGTGAACGACGTCTTCATGGGCGGAGAGGCCCCGCGCCCCGAATCCGGCCGCGCCGCCATTCATCTCTGGGTCGCCGCGCGCGAACGCATCCGCAAGATCACCATCGTGCGCAACGGCGAGGACTGGTATCATTACGGCGGCGAGGGCTTCACCACCCGCGTGCGCGTCACCGACGACCATGTCCCCGAAGCCGGCGCGTACTACTACGCCCGCATCGAGTTCCTCGGCCCCCTCCTTGCATGGAGCAGCCCCGTATGGATCACCGGCGCGGAACATTGGGAGGAGTGAGGCGGGTGGGGTCGGCAACCAACCTCCCATCGGGCATTCACGGGGGTGCCAATGCAGGAGGACTTGACAAATGAAAGTCCGGGAAGTCATCAAACTGCTTGAACAGGCCGGATGGTCACTTCACAGCACCAGAGGAAGCCATAGGCAGTTCAAACATCCTGTCATTCCGGGAAGAGTAACTGTTGCCGGAAAACCTGGGGATGACATTGCTCCTGGAACTCTTCGCAGTATTCTTCGTCAGGCTGGCCTACAATGAATCCCTCGCCATCGATCCACTACCCCGTTGTCCTCGAAGACGCGGGAACAAACTGGTCCGGATGGGTTCCCGACCTCCCCGGTTGTGTGGCCACCGCAGTCAACCAGTCAGAACTCATCTCGGAATTGCAGCGTGCCATTCTCTTTCACCTTGAGGGCCTGGCCGAGGATGGCGTTGAGCCACCCCAACCATTTCAGGACCCCATAACCGGGCTCGCTTCGACCGACATCGTAACGTGGGTGGAGATCTGTCCGCCGCATGTCATGGTGTGACGAGTCGCTTGAAAACGGGCAGCAAGCGGCCGCACTCCAGAGCGTTCCACCCATCCTCGTCAAAAGTCATCCGGCACGGACACCCGATCTGTCTTGAATGACAACACAGTGCGCCTGAATCCGGCGCGCGCATTCTGGCAAAACCAATTCATCGAGCACCACGGATAATTGGCCGCGTTCTCCACCAATCCGTGCTTCACGGGATTGTGATGCACGTAATGCAGGCGCGCAAGATAGCTCTTCTCATCCGTCAGGCAAGTATCCCAGTACTGATAGAGAACCTTGCGCCCCGCAATCCCATCATGCCGGTTCAACCAAATCGCCGCGCGCGAGTGCAGCGCCTTCACCATCAACTTCGTTCCGTCAACCCCCCCGGGCGCGTCACCGACGAAGTGATAGTGATTCGCCATCACAGCCCAGCTTCCAGCCGCCATCCCCTGCGATCCGCCTCCTCGAAGAGAAGGTTCAACAGCGCGGTGCGCTTGGCTGGCGTGTCGAAGAGATGCTCCCTTTGATACGTTGTCGCGGTCACGATGGTGGCGGCGTTCGGGACAAACAGGTGCGAGGGAGCGTGCTGCCACTCGCGATAGACAGGACCGTTCACGCCGCGCTTCCAAGAGCCAATTCATCGGCACACGCCACCAGTGGGACATGACGCTGTAAAGGCAAAGCTCTGGAGTACGGTTCTGGAGTGCGGCCGCTTGCTGCCGCTGTCGGCGTCCGCCGCTTGCTGCGGACGCTCCAACCACCCTTCGACG
>CAYTRP010000648.1:0-1972 GCA_964440195.1 uncultured Candidatus Sumerlaeota bacterium | reverse complement strand
CGACGACTGGGAAGAACTCTGGAAAATACCACCGATACAAAGCTGAGATGCGCCCACCAAGACCGGCCCTGGGGCTTCCCGCCAATATCCCGACATCACCAACCCGACGTGGGAATCAGTCCCTCGTAATCCTCTTGGAGCTGGGCGATTTTCCCCCAGAAGGGCCCTTGATCCTCGCCCTTGATCACCGTGACCAATAGATCCAGATGCGTGTGCCATCCGCCCGCCACGTCGATTGCACCCGTCCGTGACTTCAGGCGGCGGTGGGTCAGGACCAATTGGACCTGGTCACCCCTCGTCGTCAGGGCAATGGTCACTTCCGACGGCGCGCCCGCCGCTTCCGGCCAAGTAAAGCTCAGCAGCCTCGGCGGATCGCATTCGAGGATCTCTCCGGTGAAGTTTCCACCGCACGCTTCCTTCTTGAACTTCTCGGGAATGACCTCGCCCGGCGGCGTCAGATTCTCGTGATGGAAATCGAGCTTCATCCCGCCACCGGCCTTCAGCTCCATCACTCCACCGGCGAACCACTTGGCGCGTTTCTCCGGTTCGGTGATGTACGCCCACACCCGCTCAATCGGTCCGGGCAGCGTGCGTTCCAGCCGCAGTGTCCCGGGTTCGATCATCTTGCCATGTCCTTTCATGTCCTTCTCTCCTTTGGAGGATTTGGAGGTTCAGGTTCCTGAAGCAGCTTTTCCAGCGCATCCAGCCGCGCCGTCCAGAAGGCACGCTGGCGCTCGATCCACTCCGCCGCCTCATCCAGCGGGGCGGCATTGAACGACAGGATGTGCTCGCGCCCCTCGCGCCGCCGACTAACCAGCTCGGCCCGCTCCAGCACGCGAATGTGCTTGGAGACGGCGTTGAGCGACATCGCAAACGGCTCGGCCAGTTCCGTGACGCGCGCTTCACGGACGGAGAGTCGTTGCAAAATCGCCCGCCGGGTGGGATCGGCCAAGGCCATCATGGTGTGATCGAGGCGGGTTGATGCGAGGGTGGGAGCAAGTGCCGGAGTCATTATTCAACCTTTCGGTTTAATAAAAGCGCCAAGCGGGTCTCCTGTCAAAGGAAAATCCACGTCTCGCGGCACGCCGATCTCCTTGCCTGGCACCAATTTGCGACTCCAGACACCGCAGCATGGTTCGACCTTGCCACGCAAGGTGACGATCACCACACACTGCATGACATTTCGGAGAGGATTCCCTCCATGCGCTTTGGCATCGTCGCTCTCGCGGTTCTTTTCCTCCTTGGCGCTCTCGGCCCGCTTCGAGCCGATCCCGAAAGCGCGCCGAGCGCGGCGTTCACCGTTCGAGTCGTTGGCGAGGGGCCACCGATACTTCTTATCCCGGGCCTCAGTTGCGACGGCGCGGTTTGGGATTCCACCATCGAGCATCTCAAGTCGCGGTACCAATGCCACGTCTTCTCGTTGGCTGGCTTCGCGGGGAATCCTCCGGTGGAGGGCCGGCTTCTTGCCCAGGTTCACGATCAAATGATCCAATACGTCAAGGAGAGGGAAATGCAACGCCCGGCCGTGATCGGCCACAGCCTGGGCGGCGCGATGGCGTTCTGGTTGGCATCCTCCGAGCCCCAACTGTTCGGCCCGGTCATCGCCGTCGATGGGGTGCCGTTTCTGCCGGCGCTGATAAATCCCTTCGCATCGGAGCAAAACGTTGAGCCCATGGCGCGGCAGATACGCGACTCGCTCGTGAACGGGGGGCAGGAAGCCTTTGAGGCCAGCACGCGGGCACAAATGCTGGCCATGTTCAACGACCGGGAGATCGCCGAACAATACATTCAAGGCAGTCTGAAATCCGATCCCGCAGCGGTCGCGAATGCGATGTACGAATTGTTCACCATGGATCTGCGCGCCAGGATATCCGTGATCGAGAGCCCCGTCCTTCTCATACCGGCACTCGGTCCGGCTTCCGATGATGAACGGAAACAACACCTGCTCGACATTTATCGGGCGCAGCTCAAG
>CAYTRP010000647.1:0-1978 GCA_964440195.1 uncultured Candidatus Sumerlaeota bacterium | reverse complement strand
GTGGACATGGCTGGGGCGCACCGCCTTGGCGCCGGGAAGCTGGCAAAAGAACAGCACCTCCGCCCTGACGCCCGGCCGGATCTGTCTCGTCAGCTCAAGGAGGTGATGCGTTCCCCTCCCGGAAACGGAGTCGGGGAAGTAGGCGCGGTTATCGGGATAAACAAGATGGTTGTTTTTTATCTCAAGATACAAAAGATGGCCGGGCATTTCGACAAGGAAATCCACCCGCGAGTTCCCGCCATATCTCTGCTCCGGCTTGAAGCTCTTCCACGCCTTCAGCCATGGAAGCGCGCGCATCTCCAGCAACGCCTTGACCACCCGGTTGGGAAGCGAGGTGTTGGCGCCGACCATCCGCCCGCCGATCTCGGCCATCTCCCATGTCCATGGCAGCAGGCGCTTCGGGTTCCCCGCGCGGCTCAGCCAGACCCTCGTTCCGGGCATGGTCAGGCCCTCCATCGCGCCCGTGTTGACGCAATGGGCCGTGACCAAGCCCCCCGAGGCAAGTTCCACGTCCGCCAGGAAGCGCTTGTAGCGCCGCACGAGCACGCCCTCGACCAGCGGGGACTCGCGCGGAAGCGTGATGGGAAACATGGCCGGTCAGACAGACTGGCTGGCGGCGCGGATGATCGCCGCAAACGAGTCCGCCTTGAGCGACGCGCCGCCGATCAGGCCGCCATCCACATCCGGCTGGGCCAGCAACTCGGCGGCGTTCGTTGCGTTCATCGAGCCGCCATACTGGATGCGCACGGCGTCGGAAACACCCGTGTCGAAGAGGGCCGCCAACTGCTTCCGGATGAAGGCATGGGCTTCCTGGGCTTGGGCGGTGGTGGCCACGCGGCCCGTGCCGATGGCCCAGACCGGTTCATAGGCGATCACGCACTCGCGGGCCTGCTGGGGCGTCGCGTTTGCAAGGCACCCCTTCACCTGCGTCGCGAGGACATCCAGCGTCCTGCCGCCGTCGCGCTCCTCGAGCGTCTCTCCCACGCAGACGATCGGCCGGATGCCCGCCTCGAACGCGGCGCGCACCTTGGTGCTCACCTTGGCGTCCGTCTCGCCAAAGTACTGGCGGCGTTCGCTGTGGCCGAGAATGACCCATGTCGCGCCGGCATCCGCCAACATCGGCGCACTCACTTCGCCGGTGTAGGCGCCGGCATGGACCAGCTTGCCGTCCTTCTCCGCCGCGTGGAGGTTCTGCGCCCCCACCTCGATCTGGGAACCGCGAGCGCCATCAAGGGCCGCATCCAGGGCCGTGAAGACGGGGCAGACGAGGATCTGGACGTTTGGCACGTCCTTCACGAGGGGCACCAGGCTTGTCACCAGGTCGCGGGCTTCGTCCCGCTGCAAGTTCATCTTCCAGTTGCCGGCGACAATCGGCTTGCGCGCCATCGTGATTCTCCTCGGTCGGGCTCGTGATGTCGGAATCGAAAATCAAAGGGGGGCGCCGCATGGACGCCCCCGGTCTTCAGGCTGCGGGTCAACCCAGCTTCGCAACCAGGTCGATGCAACGGTTCGAGTATCCCCATTCGTTGTCGTACCAGGCGAGGACCTTCACCAGGTTTTCCACCACGTAGGTGCTCTTCGCGTCCACGGTGGAGGAGGCGGGGCTGTGGTTGAAGTCGGTGCTGACCAACTCCAGCTCCGTGTAATCGAGGTAGCCCTTCATCGGGCCCTCGGCGGCGGCCTTGAGCGCGGCGTTGACCGCGGCCTTGTCGGTGGGCGCCTTCACCTCCGCGACGAAGTCCACCAGGGACACGTTCGGGGTCGGGACGCGGACGGCAAGGCCGTCGAGCTTGCCCTTGAGATGCGGGAGCACCTCGCCGATCGCCTTGGCGGCGCCGGTGGTCGACGGGATCATGTTCAGCGCGCCCGCGCGGGCACGGCGCAGGTCCTTGTGGTACAGGTCGAGCAGGTTCTGGTCGTTCGTGTAGCTGTGGATCGTCGTCACGAGGCCCTTCACAAGGCCGAACTTCTCGTCGAT
>CAYTRP010000646.1:1706-1980 GCA_964440195.1 uncultured Candidatus Sumerlaeota bacterium | reverse complement strand
CAATCGCCACGCGGGACTTTCCGACGCTTGTGGCGATTGCCAACGTATTGAGATTATTGAAGTTAACGGAAAATGCCCTGCGATCCTTGTCGGCGGGGGAGATCAGCGCCGGCCACGCGCGGGCGATCCTGATGCTGGCCCACGCCACGCAGCAGGAAGTCTTGCGCAAGGAAATCATCGAGCGGGGCCTCTCCGTGCGGGAATCCGAAGGCCGTGCCCGGCAGATTCTGGATGGCCGTCCGCCCGCACCCCCGGCGAATGCAAAACAAGTCGG
>CAYTRP010000646.1:0-1696 GCA_964440195.1 uncultured Candidatus Sumerlaeota bacterium | reverse complement strand
AAGGTGAAGGAAGATCTTGACGTTCATGCTCTGGAGGAGAAATTGACGCTTCGATTGGGATGCAAGGTCCGCATCCGAACGCGGGGCAAAGGCACGTCGGGCACCCTCGAAGTGATTTGGCCCTCCCTCGATGATCTGGACCGCGTCCTGGACCTCCTGCAGGTGAACGCCGACACGGACTGATCCTCCTTCGTCAGCGTCGCCTGACCGGGGTCCGAAAACTCCTCCGACCCGGAGATCACCCGACGTGGCGTCCATGACTTCCTTGCTGGCCATCAACTGGGGCGTCGATCTCGTGACGGCGATCCGCCAGAACGATGTCGTGGGTATGCTTTGCCTGTTGATCCTGCTTCTGATCTCGATACGGACGGGGTACTTCATGTTCGCGAAGTACTGGGAAATCAAGCACGCCAAGTCCGAATCGGAACTGTTCGTGGAGGACTGTCTCGAAGGACACAAGTCCCTGCCGGAGATTTACAAGGCGGCCAGCAACTATCCCAACTCGCCGCTCGCGGCGCTGTTGCGCGAAGCCTATGTCGAGTACGAAACCGATGCCCGGGATATTTCGGTTGGGCATATGCCCATCGAACAACGGGTCCAACTGTCCAAGACGGGTGTCGAGAGCGCCCTCGAGCGAACCATCGCCGCCGAAATGCGCAAGATGGAGAGCAACCTTGTGAACCTCGCAACGGCTTCCAGCCTCGCGCCGTTTATCGGTTTGTTCGGAACCGTGTGGGGAGTGCTGGGGGCGTTTCAGGCACTTGGGCGTGAAGGAAATGCGAATTTGGAGACACTCGCGCCGGGTATCGCGACGGCTCTCGTCACGACCATCTTTGGCCTGGTTGTCGCCATTCCCTCCACGGCCATGTACAATCATCTGGCCGGGAACATCGCGCACCTCAGCAGCCAGATGGACTCTTTCGCCCACGAGTTGAGCAACGTCTTTCAAAAACATCTGATCCGCCGGGAAACCCGGTAACCACCGGACAAGCCACCATGCGCCGTCGCCGCTCCGTTTCCAAAGTCTCCGCCCAGATAAATGTGACGTCGTTGCTCGACATCGCGTTCGTTCTGCTCATCACGTTCATGATCGTGGCACCGGCACTCCAGCAGGGTGTTGAGCTTGAGCTGCCCAAAGTGCGCGAAGCTCCCGGATTGAAGCAGGACAAGCCCGCCTCGCTGGTCGTCAGGCACTCGTTGGTGGGCATGGACCTGGAGTTGAACGGTCAAGTTATTAGTCTTGATAACTTGACGCCATACTTACAGACAGAAGCGGCCAAATTCGAGAAATACAGCCTCACCATCTCCGGGGATCGCCGGGTGCAATGGGAGCAAATGGCTCAGGTGATCACAGCCATTCGCAACGGCGGGGTTGACAATATTGGCATCTTGACGCTCCCCATGACGGAAGTCGCCGGAAAGGGAAGTTGATGCGGGCCAATGATCGCATCTTCGGCTTCATCAGCACGGTGGTCCTGCACATCGTACTCGTTGCGTGTGTCCTCCTGACGGCGTGGCAGACCGAGGTGATGTCCTTCGAAGCGGCTGCCGCTTCGGCCGCCGCTGCGGCCGCCGCGCCCGTCGAGGTCACCTTGTCCGACTTCGAGCCGATCAAGGAACCCCGCGCCACGCCCGAGGCAACGCCCCCGCCCCCCCGGGATGAACTCCCGCCCTCCCCGCGCGACATCATCATCCC
>CAYTRP010000645.1:0-1982 GCA_964440195.1 uncultured Candidatus Sumerlaeota bacterium | reverse complement strand
CCCAGCAATGGGACCATTAGCGGAGGGAACCTGTACCGGTTCCAAAGCGGGCGGGATGGAACGCAGGTGTATCAGGGCAATTAACCAGGAGGATTGAGATGCAAGGAAGGAAACCCATGCGGAGTATTGGCGCCCTCACGGGCTGGATGCATCGCTCGACCGCGATGTTGGGGTTCACGATTGGCATGGCATTCTCCGCCGCCCCGGCTGCCATCATCCCCCTCACCATCGAGGAGATGGTCGCGCATTCCGACGATGTGGTCAGCGGCCGCGTGGCTCCCGAACAGGATGTCATGTTCGTCGCCGGGAAGATCTTCACCGTGAGCCACTTCATCGTTGAGGAGTCCTACAAGGGGACTCATCAGCCCAACGACGTCATCCCGATCGCCGTGCCGGGGGGCGAAGTGGGGGCCATCACCCAGATGGCGACCAACATCGCGAAACTTCAGCCCAACGAAGAGGTGGTGCTCTTTCTGGACAGCCCCGACACGGATCGGATGGCCGCCGTTGCCCAAGCCAGCTCTCTCTCTCCCGAACACCCCGTGCTCACTTCCTCCCGCATCATCGGGGGCACCCAAGGCAAGTTCCACGTGATCAAGCGCGAAGTGCCCACCACGGTGGACGGTCGCGAGGTCATTCGGGAAGTCACCCGCGTCACGCGCGAGGTTGTCGGCCGCCGCCCCAAGGTGGAGGACTTTCCCTCCACGGAGGATTTCGGCTCGGCCATCCGCCGCATCGCCGAGGGTCAGGTCCCCGTCCGCCACCGCGTCCAGCTCTTCCCCAACTCCGCGCCCGTTGATGTTGCCGAGAGGGATCCCGAGGCCAAGGCATTGCGGATCTTCGACCCCATCACGGCTGGGCCGGCTCCCGCGAAGAGCGTGGGCAAGTTGCCCGGGGAACCCCAGGGGACGCGCGATCAGGCTCCTGAAGACGGGCCAACGAAGGCTCCTTGAGATGGAAGCAATTCCCTGCCGCCATCGGCAACGATGGCTTTTTGCCATTTCGCAGTAGTTGCAGGATGCAGGACCATTTAGACGAGGGATCCGATCCGATGGGTTTCTGGAAACTGTTCGCAACAGCCACGATCGCGTCGGCACTGGTTGGCTTGGCGGCTCCGGTGCCGGGCGGGACAAACCTGCAAGTCCCGCGCACCATCATCAACGACCAGGGCGATCCGAGTGACGATGTCATCGTGCCGACGTTCCTGCAGTGGTCCGAAGACGCGATGCCCGTCAAGTTCTACGTCTTCAATCCCGGCGGGACGATCAGCTCCAGCCCGGAGTTGTCGAACATCCTCCCCGCGGTCTTCAACACCCGTGGCGTCACCGACCTCGACGTCGTCGGCTCCATCAACCGCGTCTTCGAGCGCTGGAACGACGTTCCCAACTCGCGCATGGAGTTCAACAACAGCGTCCTTCAGTCCTACGACGCCTTCATCTTCGACCCTGTCAACCTGCCCTTCGGGCCGCAGGACATGCGCGTGGATGGCTACAACCTCGTCACCTTTCAAGACCCCGTCATGACCCCCGCCGTCGGCGTGGGCGCCATCAGTCTGATCACCTACTTCAACCGCGACTGGAGTCCCTCGGACGGACCGTTTGTCCCGGGCGCCACGCTGAGCTTTCAATCCTTCGTCAATGACGACGGCGTCCAGGAAATCATCCTCGTTCGCGTGCCCGGAACCTTCACCTACGATCCGGACTTCACGTTCCTGCTCGGCAATCGCTCGCACGCGACCGGTGAGATATTCGACGCGGACACGACGATTTCCCCCCTTGCCGGCATCTTTCTCAGCGGCGACACCGCCGACCAATTGGCCGGCTGGTATATCCTGCCGCAAGACCGCGATGAGCTGATCAATCTCACCCCGCCCCTGAACGACGAGACGGTCCTCGGTGTGCCCGACCTTGAGGGCGTGTTCATGAGGTCCTTCGGGGAGGTTGCCGGCGTTGGGCCGTCCTTCCTCTTCAATTCCGTCATGA
>CAYTRP010000644.1:0-1989 GCA_964440195.1 uncultured Candidatus Sumerlaeota bacterium | reverse complement strand
CCGCAACGTTTCCACCCGTCCGTTCAGGTAGTTCGCCAACCGCGTCACGTCTTCCACGTTCACCATTTCGTCGCCGGTGATGTCGGCGCGTTCCTCAATGAAGGTCCCCGTCTGAGGATCGGCGAGGACGTGGTTCACGATGGCGTCTAGGTCCTGTTCGTCCACCACGCCGTCATCATTCACGTCGCCCAACCCTTCCGCCGGTTCGAGAAGGCCGTTGTGAATGGAGAAGGCGAGCCCATGAAACCCCTGCGCCGTCTGGAAGTCTTGCTCCAATCCCCGGTTCAACGCGGAAAAGGCCGGGCTGTGGAGCCCTTGTCCGGTGGTGCTGTCCGGTTCCAGTTTCCGGTTCAGCGTGGAGAAGGCCGGATGGTGAAGCCCCTGCGCCGTCAGGCTGTCCGGTTTCAGTTCGAGATTGAGCGCGGCGAAAGGCTCCGCGTGAAGACCGCGGGCCTGTCCGCCGTCCATCGTGCTCATGCGGTTCATCGCCGCCAAGGCGTCTCCGAAGAAAATGACCGGGTATGGTCCTTCCGGTGGCTCGTCCTGCGCCGGGGCGCTGGTGATGCCCAACGCCAACAACAGCGCGGTTGCCGAAACGATCAAGGCTCTCTGGCGAACATCAGGCATGGCGATGATGGCCTCTTCCGTATCCTTCATTCCCAAAAATCCGTGAACCAGGTGAAGAAGTACCCGGTGCTGTATCCATGCTCGACCACGATGTCCGCCGTCGCGGTGGAGGACGCCAGCGTCCCCTGAAGCCCGCTCGTCTGGTGGTGCTTGTGATACGTCGTCTCGTTGAAGAGCACGATCTGGAAAGTCGTGCCGAGCGGGATGTTCTCCGCCTCGATCTCGAACGTCACCGGCTCGTCCGTATCGATCACCACGTCGGGAACGGTGAAGGAATTCGTCGTGGGATTCGGCAATTCGATTCCGCCGATGCGCACCATGCGGGCCTGATAAAAATCGGACATGGGCCGGAACAACACCAACGGCTCCGGAATCAACGTCACGATCCGGCGGCGGTCGGCATTGCCTCCGTAGGTCCCGGTGTAAGTGTTCGTGGTGGCTTCGACGCGCAGCCAGCCGTCACCGCCACCGCTAAGGCCATCTTGCAGTTGAAGGCTGCCGGTTCCCGAGAAATTTGGGCTCAACAGGTGGAGTGCTCCACCAGCACCACCCGCAGGGCTGCCGGTACCACTACTACCATTACCGCCTCGGGCACGAATTATTCCGTTTACTTGAATCGACGTATTGGACGCCAAAAGAAGCGCCCCACCACCGGCTCCGCCCCACGTACCACTTCCTCCCCTTCCCCCCGATCCTCCCGTCAGGGGGCTTAGGAAGGGATTGCCGGGATGCTGTCCTCCGTTGGCATTGTTGCCGGGCCCGAATCCGGGATTTCCCGGCGGCGGTCCGCCGGGAAATCCTCCCGGCCCCGGAATTGTCCAGCCCTGAGCAGGCGCTTTGTTATCTTCTCCATTCAAATCCAGTGTCCCGGCGATCGTCACATTCCCCGTCGCAAGCCAGTAGATCGGTTGCCAGCCCACCTTGTCCGCCTGGACGCGTACCGTCACGTTCTGCGGGATGTTGATGGTCGTGAAGTGATAGACGCCGTCGCCATCGGGGTCTTTGGGGGGATTGTAGGACGCCGGGTCGAAGATGACCGTCACCGGCGTGGCGGAAGGCGGAAAGGAAAGGGCGCCATCGGAACCATCCGATCCGGAGGAGAATTGCGCGGCGGCGGTGCCGGCCGCGAACAGCGTGGCCACAAGGGCGGAAATCGAGCGAACCCAAATCATGGACATGCACCCCCAAACGACAGGATGACCGCCGCCCAGGGCGACGGGACAACAATGTTGCCGGCATTGCGAAATTGCAAAGCGCGATAAGGATGTGGAAAGGGAGGAAACAAAAAATGCCGCGACGGAATCAACCAACCGTCGCGGCATGAATCGCCCGGCCCGAAGCGGGGCGCGGAGGGCTAAAGCT
>CAYTRP010000643.1:0-1991 GCA_964440195.1 uncultured Candidatus Sumerlaeota bacterium | reverse complement strand
CCATGCCGGCAGCGTGGTGGTGCTGTTCGCAATCCTGCTTCGGACGGGTGGGCTGCTCTGGCTGGCTTTCCTCGCTGCCCTGCTCTTCGCGGTGCACCCTCTCCGCCTCGAGTCGGTTGTCTGGATTAGTGAACGCAAGGACGTCCTTTGCGGCCTGTTCTTCTTGTGGGCTTTCCTGGAATGGATCAGGGCCGACGGCACTCGCGACGGAAGGCACCTGGCACTTTCGATCATGCTGTTTGCCCTGGCATTGCTATCCAAGGCGATGGCCGTTTCGTTTCCTCTCGTCGTGATCCTGTATGACCTGCTCCATCACCGTGATCGCATGCGTGGCCGTCTTCCGCACTATGTGGCGTTATTGGCCATGGCGGCGGTCTTCGCCGTTTTGAACCGTCAGGCCCAGACCATCGCCATTGTTGAGGCCGCGCCCCTCGATTATCGCTTCTGGACGGCGATGTACGCGCCGCTTCACTACACCATCAAGTCAGCCTGGCCTGCCGGTCTTGCGGCTCTTTATCCCATCGAGTCCAACCCCGCGGCGCAATGGCCTGTCCGGGCGCTGTCCTTGCTCTTCAACCTTGGCGCGACTGCCCTCGTCATCCGCTGCTGGAAGCGACGGCCGTCGATTTCCTTTGGCTTGCTGGCTTCGGCCATTGTGCTGGGTCCGGTTTCCGGTATCGTCATGTTTGGGAGCGCCTACGCGGCGGACCGTTACAGTTATCTGCCCACCGCCTTCCTCATGATTGGGCTCATCCCTTCTTGTGGCGGGGCGTTGGCCAAGGCTTCCGTGAGAGTGAAGACCCTCGCGGGTGCCGCGCTCGTCACATCGGCCGCTTTGTGTGTGGGCGTCTCGCTTTGGCTGATGCCGACGTGGCAATCCAGCGAGGCGTTGTGGTCGCGTGTCCTGGCGATTTACCCGGAGTCTTCCAAGGCGCGGGTGAACCTTGCCCACGCGCAATTTGCCAGCGGGCAAAGGGTCTCCGAAACCGAGGAGACCGTGGCGGAGCCCATGGCCGCGGAAGCGGGCGTTGGCCAGCCGAGGAGCTTTAACCAGAACAAGGAACTGGAAATCGCGGCCTACGCCGCGCTGATCGCGGGTGACGCGGGGCGTGCCCTGCAATTGACGGAGGGACTGTCCGACGCGGAGATGCGTGCGCGCCTGCGGATGTCGATCGCGCGCCGGCAAGGGGACCGCGAAGGTGTTGCGGCGGCGGGGCGCGAATTGCTCCTTCTCGATGATCCCTATGAAGCCAACGTGAGTTTCTCTCGCGCCGGGATGAGTCTTGCATGGGCGGGCGAGGAAGGCTTGGCCGAAGAAGCCCTCCGTCGCGTTCGAATCCCGACGCGCGAAACGGCGGGCGCGTGGGGACGGCTCGCGGGCGCTGCCCTCGACAGGAAGGAATGGAACTTGGCGCAAGACCGCGCCCGGCGGGCGCTCGCCATCTTTCCCGGCGATCACAATGGCGCGCGCGTGATGAGCGAGGTGCACCTTCATCATGGCGACGAACGACGGGCGGAGACGGTCCTGGGGCGTGCCCGTCGTCATCCGATCGCAACCCCCTATACGCGCGTGTACGCGGAGGTCTCCCTCGCCGCCCTGCAAGCAGGCAGGGGCAACACCCCCGAAGCCGAGCGCATGGTCCGGGAAGCGTTGCGGGTGGGAAGGGAAGGCGGATTGACGGCGGAGGAATGGAATTTTACCGGATGGGCGGTGGAGAATCGCAATCAACCCGGACTGGCGCTGCAAATCTATCGGGAAGCCCTGCGGGTGGACCCATCCCATCCGGCCGCCGCGGGCAATGCCGCCTTCCTGTTGATGCGTCGGGGGGCACTTGAGGAGGCGGTGCGGATCCTCGAGCGCGCATCGGACGCGCACCCGGAAGACCCGGTACTGCGGTCAAACCTGGCTCGCGTCACACGGATGATGTCGGCGGAAAGCGACACTCTCAAAGGGGTCGCCCGCCGCCGGAACATCGTTTGACGCGTCCCCT
>CAYTRP010000642.1:0-1997 GCA_964440195.1 uncultured Candidatus Sumerlaeota bacterium | reverse complement strand
GGGGAGTCGGGGATCTGGGGGTTGGGATCTGGGATCTGGGATCTGGGAATTGGGGTTGGGATCAGGACTTGGATATCCGTGATTGTCCGTGCCCGTCCGTGCGAACAAAGAACGGAGAACCAAGAACGGAGAACGAAAAAATGCCATCAATTCGCGATGCGAAGAAAAAAGCCGCCGCGCCGGCACCGCGATTCGCGGCGTGGCTGGTTGAGAGCCCCGCATGGGAACGCGTCGATCCGCAGTTGCGCGAGCGGTTGGCGAAGCTGAAACCGAAGAAGGCGCTGGCGGAAAAGGCGCTCAAGATCGCGGAGGTTCTGGAACGCGAATTCCCGGACGCAACGTGCGCGCTGATCCACAAGAACGCGCTGCAGTTGCTCGTCGCGACGATCCTGTCGGCGCAATGCACCGATGAGCGCGTGAACATGGTCACGCCGGGGCTCTTCAGGAAGTATCCGGCGGCGTTGGACCTTGCGAACGCGCCCGAGGGGGAGTTGGAGCAGGACATTCACTCGACGGGCTTCTTCAACAACAAGGCGAAGTCGATCCGCGCGGCCTGTGCGGACATCGTCGAGCGATTCAAGGGGAAGGTCCCCGAGTCGATGGATGAGCTGCTGACGCTGCGCGGCGTGGCGCGCAAGACGGCCAACGTGGTGCGCATCAATTGCTTTGGCTATCCGGGCCTGACGGTTGACACGCACTTTCTGCGCATCACGAAGCGCCTTGGCCTGACGGAACAGGAGGAGCAGGAGAAGGTGGAGGCGGAGGTGGCGTCGCTTCTGCCGCCCGACCGGTGGGCGCACTTCTGCCACGCCATCATCCTGCACGGCAGAAAGACCTGCAAGGCCCGCAAGCCCGCCTGCGACGCGTGCGCGCTGGTGGCGCTTTGCCCGAGCGCGTTCAAGGAGTGAGTGGGGCGGGTGGGGGCGGTTCCGTAACTGGAGGAGTCGCGAATTCCAGAGTCACCCTCAAGGCAAGCTCGGAAGTCTTTCCGTTGACCTGAAGCCTGCCGGCGTTGCGAGAGGATCGGTGCTCTGACACCATGAAACGTGGTTGGAGACTCGAGAGGATGGCGCGCGCGCGCGTGCCTTCCACCAGAAGCACGGCATCCGTCGGATTCTCGAAAATCAAGCTGCTGGTGAGTGGAATTCGCATCCACTTCTCCGTTCCGTCCGTGGTGGCGTAGGGAGTGAGCGGAAGCCTGTACTGGTTGTCGCCGATGATGAGTGCAGTGCGCACTCCTCCTCCCAAGTGAAGTCCCATGTCCCTCAAGACATGGAGACGGAGAGCTATCAATTCACCGGCAGGGATTTGGATGGGTTGGACAAGGAGGACTTCCGAGGCGGGTTCGGGCATTGGCGAAGGTTGGGCGCCTGGATGCACGATGGGGTAAAGATATTCAGGTGATTGCCTGACGGCAGGATGAATCCTTGTTTGAAGCGAGATCGTCATCAAGGCGAGGTAGGTGCAGCAAAAGATCAGGGGCCATCGCCTGAGGGGCCCTGTGACTCCTCCGGCCAATTGGCTCATCCCGATCGCCAGCACGAGTGAAAGCGGCACAAGACTCGGAAAAAGCAACCGACCGTAAGGCGCCAACACCGACCTGCAGTTTACAATCACAAGCAAGCCGTTCATGGCGATGAATACCAGAAGGCAAGTCATGAGGAATCCCGAACGGGTTAATTGGAATGGGGCGGACCGGCGGATGAAACCGAGGGTGGCAATGGTCAGAAGGCAGACGGTGAGAAAGGCATAACCGGCGAATACCCCGTCCGGCAACCCGTGCATCGGACCGGTGAAGAGACCATAGGTCGTTCGCCAAGTAGTGATGAGCAATCTTTGCCAGCCCCACATTTCCCAGAGAGGCTTGTCGAGGAATGCCCAGTCGTGCGCCAATCTTGCAGCCTTCAGTCCAAAGGAATCTCCCATCAACAAGAGACGCAAATGCCACCATCCTCCCGAAAGAAACACCAAGAGGCCAACAACCAAAAACAGTCTGA
>CAYTRP010000641.1:0-1998 GCA_964440195.1 uncultured Candidatus Sumerlaeota bacterium | reverse complement strand
TACACCCGGCGGCCCGATGGCGAGGTCGAGCACAACATCAAGCGCTTCTATGACTTTGGCACCATCCTGATGCGGCGCACGCCGTTGGGACGCATTTGGCCGTCGAATCCCTGGATCCGCCATCACTTGATGCTGGAGAAGGACAAGACCACCTCGTTCCATGGCGATTGGATTGCCGGTGCGTGCTTTTGCATGCGCCGCGAGGCCCTGCGGGACGTCGGTCTGTTCGACGAGCGCTATTACTTCGGATTCGAGGACGTCGACTGGTGCTGGCGCGCGAAGCGCTTCGGCTGGAAGATCGCCTTTTGCGCGGACGCGCGCATCATTCACAAGGTTCAGCGCAAGTCCGCGCGGGGTCTCAATCGCCTGACCGTCGAGCATCTCAAGAGCGGCTTCCGGTTCCTGTGGAAGACACGCCGCCTGCGGCTCGGCTATCCCGACGACACGGTCGGTCTCGATCGTCCCGAAAACTCCTCCCGTTCCTTCCGGCTCCCCGTTGGGACCGCCGAGTCGTGACCGCCTCCCCTGACATCAGCATCGTGCTTGTCCATCGCAATGGAACGGGCATGCTGCGCGACTGCCTCGCCTCCCTGCCGGGAGCCTGCGAGGGACTGCGCCACGAGATCCTCCTGGTCGACAATGGCAGCAGCGATGACAGCGTCGCCATGGTGCGCCGCGAGTTCCCCCACGTGCGTTTGCGGCTCAACAAGGCCAACTCCGGCTTCACGCGCGCCAACAACCAGGGGATCAAGGCCTCGCGCGGGCGCATGATTGCCCTTCTGAACAACGACACCCTCTGCCATCCGCGCGCCTTTGCCGTCCTCGCGCGGGAACTGGACTCGAATCCGGACGCCGGAATCGTCGCGCCGAAGCTGCTCAATTCCGACGGCTCCCGGCAGTATTCCTTTCGAAGCTTCCCGGGCTTTCAGCAGGCGCTCTTCAATCGCGAGAGCCTCCTGACGCGCTATTTCCCGAACAATCCCTACTCCTCCAATTATCTGCGCAACGACGACCCGGGCGACGATGCGCAGGATGTCGATTGGGCCTCGGGCGCGTGCCTCGTGATTCGGCGGGAACTCATCGATCGCATCGGCGGACTCGACGAGGCGTTCTTCATGTACAGCGAGGATGTGGATTACTGCCTTCGGGCGTGGCGCGCCGGGTATCGCGTCCTGTACCGGCCGGGAGCCGTCGTGACCCATCTCGGCGGCCAGACCTCGGCGCGCACCCCGTTCCGCCCCATCTATGAACGCCACCGCTCCATGTACCGATTCTACAAGAAGCACTACAGCCGCGAACTGCTCTTCCTCGATGCGGCCACGGCTTTCGTTGTGACGATGCGCTGCCTCGCGCAATTGGCGGTGGAGTCCTTCCGGCGCCTGTCGCCTTCCCCGGCGCGGGAGGGCAGTGGATGAGCGCCTTCCCCGTCGGCTTCGTCGTTGCCTTGGGCATCACCGCCCTTCTCCATCGGGTGATTCCTGGTCTTCGTTCCTCTTCGCACAAGGGCGATGCATCGCCGGTGAGCATCAGCCTCACGGCGGGGCTCGCGATTTCAACGCTCCTGTTGGCGGCATTCCAGGATGTCCTGCCCGAGGGCCCGCGCGGCACCGGGCAATCCATCGGGCCACTTGTCCTCGCGCTTCTGCCGCTTCTGGTGGCGACGCTGGCCAGCGATCTCAAGGGCCCCCGCAGCGAGCGCCATCTTTTCGGCCTGATGGGCGCCGGGGCGATCCTCGCCCTCATGGGCTTTCCGATCTTCATCGTGACGAATCCATTTGTGGGAACCGTTGACGTTTCCCCGCTCTGGCAAATCCTGCTCACGGCGCTTTGGCTCGTGTTGCTGGCGAGCACCGTCGAGCTGGCGGGGCTTGTTTCCGCGGGCGCCGCCGTCTTTGGGCTGGCCGTCGCCGGAGTCGTCTACTTCAGCGGGGGAGAGCAGCAAACCACCGCCTCGTACATCCTCGCGGGCATTGTCTCGGGGGCGATTTGCGGGCGGAT
>CAYTRP010000640.1:0-1999 GCA_964440195.1 uncultured Candidatus Sumerlaeota bacterium | reverse complement strand
CCTCGCTGAAAGATGTACATAATAAGCAAGCCAAAAACGAAACAAACGAGATATACGAAATGAACGAGTTGGAGAATCCCCTCCTCAGCGTGCGGTGTCCGGACCTCTCCATCCCCTCTTGACGTCGCGGGCCGTTGGCGCGTTCGAGGCTTCGAGCTTTGCGGTGATCGATCCGTGGATCGGAGTGGGCTGAGAGGCGCGGACGTCACTTGCGATATGGAAAATGCGAGAGCGGGTGGTTCGGCCGAACCGCATCGGCCTGTAAGCTGAAACAGGCATGCACTTAAGCCAACGGGGTTCGAGCTGGATGGCGACGCGGCTTCAAGGGAGACGCCCCCGTGAGAATGCTGCGATTCTGTGTCGGAGTTCTGCTGGCCCTGCTGGTCGTGCAAGCGGCCCGGGCGCAGGCACCGCCCGACAGGGTCAGGTTTGGCTTCTTCCCGCCTCTGAATTCGGACATCGTCTACCGCATCGACTACCACAGCGAGGAGAAGCTCAATGGCACTCCCCGGTTGGTGGATTGGTCGCATGACGTCCTCCTGCGGATCACCTCGAAGGAAGCCGGCGGCATCCATAACGGTACCTTTTCGCTTCGGGCGGTGACGGCGCAGAAGCAAGCCGAGTCCGACGTGAATCACACCATCGCCCGGGCCCTCGAGGGTGAAACCTTCGCCGTTCAACTTCAGTCGGGTCTTCCGATCAAGGTCGACTGGCCGACGATCAAGGCGCGTCTCAGGAAGCGCCTGCCCGAGGTCACGGAGTTCTACCGCATCGGCGGGGACTGGGATTACCGAGGTCACGGATGCAAAGATGGCCCAGCTGATCGTCCAGGCTTTCCCGGTCTTCGAGCCCGATGGCGTCAGCGCGGTCCTGCGGCCGTTCTGGGTGACCGCCATCGGATATCTGCGGGCCTTCAACCGGGATGGCTCCAGCGCGGTCTTCGAGAAAATGGACGTGCCTTCCTGGTTCCAGATCCCGGGGTCGACCCTGACGATCCGCGGGGGCAATGAAGAGGGCACGAAGGACCTGCTCATGATCTGGACGCTCAAGTCCGATCCGAAGATGGCGAGCCGGAAGCTCGGCCCCGAGCTCAGGAAACTGGCGGAGACCGTGACGTCTCCCGCCGACCGCCCCCGCGTGCAGGCGATGCTCGACAAGCTGCTGGCCGGCGAGGTCGAGGCGATAGAGGGTGGATCCGCGACCTTCGACCCAACGCCCGGGCTCATGCGGCATTTCCAGCTCTTCGCCAGGCTTGCCGTGGGAGAGTTCCGTCGCGATACGAAGCTCGTCATCAAGCGCGTGACGCCGGATTAGCCGTGCCATGAGAAAGCGTTCGAGAAGCGGCGGCGTGCACAATCCCGGACGAAAAGCGGCTGTCTGCGCCCTGATCTTCGCCGGAAGTGTCGTCCTGATTCTCCTCGATGTGGCCGGCATGCGCGAGACCGGCCGCGCCAGCTCGCCCCTGATGCTCGCATCGATCCCGGCACTCCTCAGCCCGGTCTTCTTCATCCGCTACCTGGGCGTGAGCAGGGTCGTGCGCGACATGCGCAATGGGCAACGTGTGATCGCGCGCTGGGTCGTACCGGCTGCGCAGTTCAGCCGCTTCTGCGAGAACGACCGGCGCATCCCGCCCGGCAGCATCATGACCAATTTCTACAGACCACCCAAGAAGGTTCCTGTAGAGGGCGCGGACGTGATCTTCGCCTCCGACGGCGTGCTGATTGGCGGCGGATATTTTCCTCTGTCGGTCGCGGGCGGCCGGCGGCTCCACGCCGTGCGCACCGTCGCCTCCGATCCTCCGACGATCGAGTTCGAGACGATCATGAACGCGAGAACCGGGAATTCGAGGGGAACAGTCGACACAAGTGGCTTACTGGAAACTTTGCGCATTCCCGCGACGCATGACGCCGCGGGCCAAGTCGGCGCGGTGCTGCGTCACTATCGAGCGGCGCTCGGCTCCTGGCGCAGAACCCAAGGCTGACCATGCGAAATCCGCGAG
>CAYTRP010000639.1:0-2006 GCA_964440195.1 uncultured Candidatus Sumerlaeota bacterium | reverse complement strand
ATCCGCCCGGGATATACTCCATCGCGATGAACGGCGAGCCGTCCGCGGCGGTTCCAACCAGATAGACCATCGCGATGTTGCGGTGGAGGATGGAGGCGGTGGCGCGGGCTTCGCGCTGGAAGCGCGCGAGAGCGTCCCGGTCGGCAAGGAGGTCCCTCGACATGACCTTGACGGCAACCTGGCGATTGAGCCCCTCGTCCTTGCAGAGATAAACGGAGCCCATGCCGCCGCGCGCCAGTTCACGCACGATCCTGTACGGGCCGATGGTCCCGCCGCTGAGGCTGGCGCGATCCGGGCGGCGGGAGCCCGGTCCAGGACCCTGGATCGCGATCTCCTCGACAGGTTGGAGAGGTGGCGGGGGGATGAAGTTGGGAGAAGTCTCGTCGGCCGGGTTCCTCGCTTCCCCGCTGCCGGGCGGAGAAAAGGGGAAATTGTGTTTGCCGGGCGGCTGGCTCAAAATCCTGCTCTCCCCCACGAGGTTTCGTGGATGGTCTCCGCTTTGGGGTGGGCCCCTGCAACCGGAAAGCCGCCGCCGGGGATCCGATCAGCTGACGCCGAGGGCGATCGCGATGGAGTTTACCTTCGCGGCCAGCTTGGTGTCCAGATCGGAAACACCGTTCACGTCGTGCGTGATCAGTTGGACCTTGGTCTTGGGAAAGGTCAGGGTGACATCGGGATGATGCCCCATGGCCTCGGCCTCTTCGGCGATCTTCTGCACAAACTCAAGGCCGTCCATGAACGTTCCGGTCTTGAAAACCCGCTCGATTCTGCCCCCCTTGTACTCCCACCCTTCCAACTCGGTGAGTGCATCTTCGATCTGGACCGCGTTCAGGACCTTCCGCTCTTTGTGCGGAGACATTCCAAACTCCTTGTGCCGAGGCTTCGGGGAACACCAAGGTTCCGCCCCAACTCCTAGGCAGAGTCGGATTCGTTCCGCAAGGTCCAAGTCGCCCCCAAAGATGCCAACCGCCCCGGAAATCGACTCCCTCTATGCCGCGATGGCGGATGGTCGCCCCGGCGAGGTGCTCGAGAAACTGGCCTCGGAGCAGAATCCGCCCATCGCCGCGCGGGTTTTGCGGGGCATTGCGGCGCTAGATGCCCGGGATCTGCAACTGGCGGCGGTGGAGCTGTCCGCCGTTCTGGAGATGCAGCCGGACAATCCGCCCGCCCGCCATCATCTGGCCCTTGTCCGCTTCCAGCAGGGGGACCACGAGGAAGCCGCACGACTGCTCCGGTCCGGTCCACTGCTTCCGCAACCCGCGTTTCTCGTGCGTTTTTTGCGGATCTTCTGGCCGATCCAGTTCAAGGATCCGTCGATCCGGCTGTCCGAAAAGGACGTCCTGCCAAGCGATTGGCCGCATCGCCGGGAAGTGGAATCCTGGCTCTCGACGCCCGAATCGCTGTCGCCGGGTGCGCGCAAGTCACTCTCGACCCGGCTCGTCAAGACGGCCCGCGCTGTCGACAAACGCAGGCAACACCTCCTGGCAGAGCACCTGTTTGGCCATGCCGCAGCCCTTGATCCCACGAGCGTGGACCTGCGGTTCACCCTCGCGCACATGCACCTCGAGTTGGGTCGAAACGCGGAGGCTCTTGAGATCATGAGCGCCCTCAATCGCGAGGCCATCGCGGCGCACACGCCACTGCCCCCGCAGGCCATCGTGCTCCATGCTTGGGCTCTCCACGCCAACGGCCAGCACGGGCCCGCGCTGCTGCTTCTCTCGCGCGTCAGGTCCCAGGGACCCGATGATTTCCTGGCGCACATTGTGGCGGCCGTTTGCTGGGATGCGCTCGGCAACCGGCCAAACGCGGATCGAAACTATCACCTGGCGTTTGGCGGCTTCTTCATTGAGAGCTGGCTGGGCTTTACGAAGCCGTATCTCGACAAGGTCGTTGCCTGGATGATGGACTCGAAGGAATCGGCATCCCCCTCCGGCTAGGCCTTGATGACGCGCGCCGAGGGCTGGCTGACGTTGGCCATCGCGTTGCGCGTGTCGATGATCAGCGAG
>CAYTRP010000638.1:980-2007 GCA_964440195.1 uncultured Candidatus Sumerlaeota bacterium | reverse complement strand
GCCGAGGCCTTGGGAAGGGGTCGAAGCCGCCGTCCGGGGGGCCGGGGCGGGTTGGGCGCCCTGGTTGCGGCGGGCTGGGGCACGCGGGGGGGCCTCGGCCTGAACATCATTGTTTTGCCCCGCGCGATTGGAGACCGCGACGCGCCCGGGAGCCACGCCCGACGGGACTTCCGAAGCCGTCTGGTTGGAGACCGCGAGGATACCGGCAAGGGAGAGGATCAGGATGGCGGCGTGGAACATGGGTGGGTCCTTGGACAGGATGAAGGCTGATGCGTTGGAGGTCGGCGGGCAGCGGGATGGCGCAAGACTGTTCAAGTTCTCGCACGCGGTTCGACAAGGCAAGCGCGATGAAGGTTCATACCAGAATCAGGCCACAGCCTCCAGGGCCAGGGCGACGAGATGCCCGCCGAAGCCGAAGGAGAGCTTGAGGACGCGCTTCCAGCGGCGGTCGAGGGATTTTGCGGGGACATTGAGGCCGAGGCATTCGGGGGCGAGGGATTGAAAGCCGGGATTGCCGGGGATGAAGCCGCCATCGAGCGCGGCGGCACAGGCGGCGAGTTCCACCGCCCCGGCGGCCCCCATGGCGTGTCCGAGGGCGGTTTTGATGGAGACGATGGGGGGTCCATATTTGCATGAGTGCGCAAATATGCGGTTGAGTGCGGCTGCCTCTGCCCGGTCGTTGGCCGCCGTCGCGGTTCCATGGGCGCAAACCCAGTCCACCCCGGCCGGCTCCCACCCCGCCCGGGCCATGGCGAGGCGCGCGACGCGCTCGATGGAGGTACCTGAAACGTCGATGGCCACGGCGTGAAACGCATCGGAGGCGGCGGCATACCCGGCAATTCGCGCGAGGGGTCGCAGTCCCGAGGCGACGGCGATGTCGTGGCGTGCAAAGAGGAAGAGGGCCGCGCCCTCGGCGGCGACAAAGCCCTCGTGGCGCGCGTCGAAGGGGAAACACCCTTTGGCGGCGAGGGCACCGAGGTTTTGGAAGCTGGCGAGGTAGGTGGGATGGAGGGTGGCTTCGGTGGAG
>CAYTRP010000638.1:0-970 GCA_964440195.1 uncultured Candidatus Sumerlaeota bacterium | reverse complement strand
TTGGCGAGGCCCGTGGCGCACGCGCCGGCAAAGGCCTGCGACGGCCCACGGATGTCGGCCTCGCGGGCGAGGACCAGGGCAGGGTCGTTGGCGAGCCAGCGGGTGAAGCCGGTGCGACGCTCCTGCGCGTCGGCGTTGAGAAAGGCGAGGAGGGAACCCTTGCTGGTGGCGGCGCAGACGCCCCGGCGCTCGGGGGGGACATGGCGGGAAAGGTGGTCGAGGGTCGGACGGATCTGGTCGAGGCAGGCGCGCAGAAACGTGATGGAGCGATCCTCGCCGGGGATGGGGGGAATGCCGTGGACCCTGCCCACGGGGAGGGAGGCGAGGGGGGGGAAGGGTTCCTGGGCGATGGCGAGGCGGTTCTCTTGCAGGGCGCGCGTGAAGGGGAGGTGGTCGTGGCCCAAGGGGGAAACGACGCCCCAGTCCACGAGGACGGGCTGTGCGTCGTTGTCCTTGCTTCGTGGGTCGGCCATGCCTAGAAACCACCCTCATCTTGTGTGCGAGAGGTTTTCATGGTCGGGATGTTGGTGCGCAGCCTGAAAAGCGACACGATGCGGTCGGGATTTTACCTGCTTGCGGGGTGTGTGCTGTTTGCGATGACAGCGCAGGCTTTCGGGATCGCGCTTCACCAGTCCCGGCGCACGGTGGACCGGGTGGTGGTGCTGCCCGGGACCCAGGTTCCCGGACCGCTGCCCGAGCGCCATGTGCCGCCCGCGCCGGTGGAGTATCCGTTTTTCTAGGCGGTTACAATGAGGAGGAGCAAGGTCGAGAGGCGAGGCCGGCACTTCCCGCGAACGAAACCGCGCGTTCAATGACCGTTCGCTCCGAGGAACTCGTCGATGGTGTCATGGAACCAGACGGGGTCATCGATCATGACGAAGTGGCGACAATCCGATGCGGCCTCAACCTGCGCCGACGGCAGGTGCTTGAGCTGCGCCCGATAGATGTTGAGCAGGAGCTGTTTCCGTTC
>CAYTRP010000637.1:0-2021 GCA_964440195.1 uncultured Candidatus Sumerlaeota bacterium | reverse complement strand
CACACGATCCGACAGGAACCATCATCCCCCATGGCCCTCAAGTCCCGTCCCGTCACCATCGGACTCGTCCAGCACGCCTGCACCGATGACCTCGAGGCGAATGTGCGCAAGACCCTCGATGGCATCCGCGCCGCCGCCTCGCGGGGCGCGCAGATCGTCTGCACGCAGGAACTCTTTCGCTCGTGCTATTTTTGTCAGAGCGAGACGCACGACTTCTTCGATCTCGCGGAGGAGATTCCCGGCCCCACGACGCAGCGCCTCGCGGACCTCGCGCGCGAATTGGGCGTTGTCATTGTCGGTTCGTTGTTCGAACGCCGCACGGCGGGCATTTATCACAACACGGCCGTGGTGCTCGATGCGAACGGCACGTTCCTGGGCAAGTATCGCAAGGCGCACATCCCCGACGACCCGCTTTACTACGAGAAGTTCTACTTCACGCCGGGCGACCTGGGCTATCGCGCGTTCAGGACGAAGTTCGCCACCATCGGCGTGCTCATCTGCTGGGACCAGTGGTACCCCGAGGCCGCGCGCCTGACGGCGCTGCGCGGCGCCGAGATCCTGTTCTACCCGACCGCCATCGGGTGGCACGAGGCCGAGCGCGAAGCCCACGGGGCGGACCAGCACACGGCGTGGGAAACCGTGCAGCGCGGGCATGCCGTGGCCAACGGCCTCTTCGTCTGCGCCGCCAATCGCGTGGGCCGGGAAGGCACGGTGGATTTCTGGGGACAGAGCTTCATCTCGGGGCCCATGGGACAACTCATCCATCGCGCCCACCACGCCGACGAACAAGCCGTCGTCCAACAGGTCGACCTTGCCCATGTCGAGGAAACGCGCCGCTATTGGCCGTTCCTGCGCGATCGGCGCATCGACAACTACGAAGGCATCACCCAACGATTCATCGACTGAGTCATTCCCTGCCGCGGGCGGATGCGTTCGCGGGCGGGGGCCGCCCTCGCCGTGCAACCCGGCAACAGCCCGCCCGACGGTTGCCCGGGGGGCCGCCGGCCCGGCAATGGCCGCCGATTTTTTTTTCCGCTATTGCCCTTGACGGGCCGCGTTTTTAGTATAGGCTACAAATCGCCCGGCGCTCCCGATTTGGTAGCCAAGGCCACAACCAGCGGCGCCACTCCCCCGACTTCTCCAAGGCCTCCATGATTCGATCCCTGCTCCTCCTTCTCGCCCTCTCGCTCGCCGCCTGCAACCCATCCGCCCCCGAAACCCGAAACCAGGCCGACCCCACGGGTCCCTACAAGGTCGTCGCCACCACCGGCATGATTGGGGACATCGTCCAGGGCGTCGCGGGCGACCGCGCGCGGGTCACGATCCTGATCGGCCCCGGCACCGACCCGCACATCTACGTCCCCTCGCGCCAGGACCTTGCGCGCCTGACCGAGGCGGACATCCTCTTTCACAACGGCCTGCATCTCGAAGGACGCATGACCGACGCCATCGGGCGTCTCTCCTCCACGCGTCCGGTTCACGCGGTCACGGAGCTTCTCGAAGAGGACGCGCTCCTGCACGAACAGAACGGCACGACGACCGATCCCCACGTGTGGATGGACGTGAAGCTGTGGATGCTGGCGACCCGCGCGGTCGCCGAGGCCCTCTCGACGTTCGATCCGCCGCATGCCGGTCATTACCACTCCAACGCGGAAAGGCTCATCGGACAACTCGGGGAACTCGACGCGTACGCGCACCGGTGTCTTGACTCGGTCCCGCGCGAGAAGCGCATGCTCATCACGGCCCACGACGCGTTCCAGTACATGGCGCGCGCGTATGACTTCGAGGTGCGCGGCATCCAGGGGCTCTCCACCGCGTCGGAAGCGGGACTGCTCGACATCAACCGCCTCGTGGACCTGATCGTCGAGCGCCGCATCCCCACCGTCTTTCCCGAGAGCACCATCGCCGACCGCAACGTGCGTGCCCTTGTCGAAGGCGCCGCCTCGCGCAACCACGAGGTGCGCATCGGCGCGTACCTGTTTTCCGACGCCATGGGGAAACCCGGCACCTATGAGGGGACG
>CAYTRP010000636.1:0-2028 GCA_964440195.1 uncultured Candidatus Sumerlaeota bacterium | reverse complement strand
AGGGGCACTGCCCGAGGCTCTCAAGGCTCTGGCGGTCCCCTACGCCGGCGAGGGATGGGGCATTACCACCGACGGCACCCACCTCATCATGAGCAACGGGAGCGACCGCCTCTTCTTTCGCGATCCGGGGACGTTCGCCGTTGTGCGCGAGCTGGCCGTCACCGTCGAGGGCAAGCCCGTCCCGCTCCTCAACGAGTTGGAATACGCCGAGAACATGGTGTGGGCCAACGTCTGGCAGCAGGACTTCATCGTCGGCATCGATCCGGCGTCGGGCGAGGTGCGCCTTGTCGTGGATGCGCGCCCGCTGCGCGCCCGTCTGGTGCGCCCGCCCGGAGCGCCGCCCCCCGAGGTGCTCAACGGCATCGCCTTCAACCCGGCACAGGGAACCTACTACCTGACCGGGAAATACTGGCCGACGGTCTTCGAGGTCCAGTTCGTCTCCGCCAAATAGCCCCGGACGGGGCCGGGCAGCCCGCTATTCGCTGTCCTCGTGCGTCATGTCCTCCGGTCCGCGATAATACTCGACCATGGTCGCGCGGAATCCACAGTTCTCGTACATCCGGCGCGCGCTCTCGCTTTCGATGGGCATGTGGAGCAGGATGCGCTCGGCGCCCAGCGTGCGCAGCTCCCGCACCATGCGTTGGACCAGGGCGGTGCCAATCCCCCTTCCCCGGCTGTCGGGACAGACGACAACATCCTGTATCAGGTCATGTTCGCGGGCGAGAAACGTCCAGTTGACGGCTTCCAGCGACCCCAGCGCGTAGCCCACAATGCGCCCCTTCTCCTCGGCAACGAGGACGACATACTCGGGGTTCAGGCGGCAGCGGGCCAGAAAGCCCTCGAAGCCGGGCTCGGGGGGGTCGTTGATGAGGGGGAACCGGCCCGGATCGCGCCGCGCGAACTCGCGCAGCAACAGGCAGCCCAGGTTGGCGGCTTCCTTTACGTCGGCTTCCGAGGCGCGTCGCGTCGTGAAGGGCATGGCTGGCGATTTCCCCCTGGGGCCGGTCCGGCGAACCTCGCCGGGCCACTCCCCGAATGATGCCGGATTCCTACGGCAGGAATGTCCCCGATGTCTTGCGGAATCTGGCTTGTTGGTGCCCGCGGCGCGCTCCAACTCCCCCGGACCCGGCCAAGGCTTGTTCTTGCGCTTCCTCGCTGGCGGGGCTGAACCTCCCGCAAATCGCTGCTCCAAGAGCGCCTCGCCGATGCGCAAACGCCTGGTCACCGCCGCCATCCTGATCGCCGTCCTGATGACCGGCTTCCTCTTCGAGGGTCTGCGCTACGTGCCGGTCCTCGCGGTGGCTTTCTTTGCCATCCTCGCCATCGAGGAACTCAAGCACATCTTCCGCCGCAAGGGCGTGATCCTCGGCGAGCGCTCGGCCAAGGTCGCGGTCCTCTTCCTGATCCTCCTGGCATGGCGCGATTCCCTCGAGTTGGGCGTGCACGTCATTGGCATCACGGCCTGCGTCGCCCTCGCCTGGCGGTTGGGGCGCAATCCCGTCGAGGGCGCCTGGCGCGACGTCACCGCCACCATTGCGGCCGTCGTCTATGTCGGCGTGCCCATCGCGCTGCTGACGGAGTTGTACACCGCGACGGCCATGGGGCGCCACTGGTCGCTTTTCTTCCTCGCGGTCATCATCATGACGGATTCCGGCGCGTACTTCGTGGGGCGGTCGTTCGGCAGCGTGTACCTGTTCCCACACATCAGCCCCGGCAAGACGTTGGAGGGTGCCCTGGGTGGGCTTGCCGCCGCTCTTGTCCCCGTTTTCCTCGTCCAGTTCGTCTTCCCCCACATCCTGCCCGAGTTCGGCACCCTGGAGATGATTCTGCTGGCCCTCTTCCTCTCCGTGCTCGCCCAGTTCGGCGACCTGACCGAGTCGCTGCTCAAGCGCGACGCGGGGGTCAAGGACAGCGGCTCGGCCCTTGCCGGCCACGGCGGCGTCCTCGACCGGCTCGATTCCATCCTTTTTGCCGGCGTGCCGTTCTGCCTGATCGTGCGGCTCCTCCATCCGGACATCTTCGCCGTTG
>CAYTRP010000635.1:0-2029 GCA_964440195.1 uncultured Candidatus Sumerlaeota bacterium | reverse complement strand
GGTTTCGGCAATCGTCCAGGAACTGATTAAGACGGGTGAAGTCATTGAGGAAGGGTTCGCCACGTCCACCGGTGGACGCAAGGCACAGTTGCTTGACGTCAACCCCAAGCAAGGTGGAGTGGTTGCCATCGAGTTCAGTTCGCGCGGCATCCTCTCGGCGTCTTCCGACATGAAGGGCCGCCTGCACAATCACGTCATCCGGGGCTACAACTCCTCCCTCGGTCGCGAGGGAACCCTCGAAGCCATCATCGATGCCATCGAGGACCAGCGCCTCTTCCTGCGCGACGACGAGGGACTCGAGATGGCGCGCATCGGCGTCGTCCTCTCCGGCCTCATCGACGAGAAGAAGGGCGTCTCGATTTCCTTTCCGCGCTTCGACGACTGGAGCAACATCCCGGTCGCCGAATTGCTCCAGTCTCGCTTCAACGTTCCCGTCAGCATCTCCAGCCACGTCGTCGGCACCACACTTGCCGAGAGCATCTTTGGCCGCTTCAAGGAACTGAAGAATTTCATCTACGTCCACCTCGGCCCCGGCCTCGCCATTGGCATGGTTGTCGACGGCTACGTGTATCGCGGGCGCAAGGTGACGGTCGGCGAGTTTGGCCACGTCACCGTCGATGACAACGGCCCCATCTGCTACTGCGGCAACTACGGCTGCCTTGAAACCGTGGCGTCGGACTGGGCCCTTGTCCAGCAGGCCGAGTCCGCCATCTCCGAAGGCGTCCAGACCCACATCCCCGAGCACGTCGACGACTCCGGCAAGATCAACCCCAGCGCCATCTTCCATGCGGCCGAGATGGGCGACCGCCTCGCGGGCAACATGATCGACAAGGCCGGACACTACATCGGCACCGCCCTCGCCGGCGTCGTCAATCTTCTCGCTCCGGAAGCCATCGTCTTTGGCGGCAGCATGGCCGAGGACGGCGACCGCCTCATCAAGTCGATCCAGCACACCGTGAAGCGCCGCGCCCTCGAAGCCCTTGAGAATGACATTCAGGTCGATCTCGGCAGCTTCGGCCTCCAGGCCGGTGTCTTCGGGGCCGTCGCCATCGCGCTCCACCAGCACTACAGCTCCTTCGACGATTGAAACGTTCCCTCGCGCCAGAATCCGCACGAGGCGCAATCGTCCTTGAATTGCGGGATCGGCTCCGCTAGGATTGCCTTTCTTGCGTGGGTACTTAACTCCAGTGGTCGCGCTCATGAAAATGCCCCTCCTTTCCAACCGTTCATCAATCGTCAGCGTTTCTCGGGCGCACGCCCGGGGAGTCGTCATTCTTTCACGCTGATCTTGCCGGGCTAGAGGCGCCCTGACTGCCCGCCCGGCACCTTCCGTCAACTCTCCGCAGATTCACCCGCTCCCCTCCGCCCGCGATTTCCGGCAGGGTGCGAACCATCCGCCATATGTCTCCCACGGAGGGCATCGCTGTGGTTTACGAACTGCTGTTCCTCTTCTTTGCGCGTACGATCGACATGTGCCTGGGCACCATCCGCCAGGTGCTGGTCATCCGGGGCCAGCGTTGGGCCGCCGGGATCATCGGCTTCTTTGAAATCATCGTCTTCACCCTGGCGCTCGGGTTGGTGGTCGGCGCGGGCACCGATCTCTATCGGCTCCTTGCCTTCGCCCTCGGCTTTGGCGCGGGCATCGTGCTCGGCGTCACCATCGAGGACACCCTCGCGTTCGGGTATCGGCTGATGCTGGTCACCGTCGACAAGGGCGACGAATGGATCGCCACCGAACTGCGCGACCTCGGCCACCCGGTCACGGTCATGAACGCCGCCGGCTTCGAAGGTTCCAAGGTCGTCCTCAGCATGATGATGCAGCGGCGCCGCGCCCGAGAGGTCGCCGCGCGCATCGTGGAGCGGATTCCCAGCGCCTTCGTGGTCTCGACGGAGCCGAAGCATTTCCTCGGCGGAAAGTTTTTTTGAGCGCCGCAATGCCCCGGCAAGCGAGGGCGTGGGTGACTCCCTGTTGGATGTCCCGTCCTGGCTTCCGGTTGACAGGTTTTGCTTTTCTTTTCCTGCTTTTCAA
>CAYTRP010000634.1:1000-2034 GCA_964440195.1 uncultured Candidatus Sumerlaeota bacterium | reverse complement strand
GTGCCCCGTCTTGTGACTGAGGAAGAGTTCGAGGAACCGCAGGATCGATGTGTGGTCGAAGACCTGAGAACACACGCGCCCACCACGAGTCCACGGCGAGGCGATGACGAGTGGAACGCGAAAACCCAGGCCGATGGGATGGCCATCGACGTATTCGAGGTCCGTCCGCAATCCCTCGGACGCGAGTCCGGTTTCGGGCTGTCCGGCCATTGGAGGCACAAAAGGCGGCACGTGGTCGAAGTAGCCGTCGTTTTCGTCGTAGCAGAGGATGAAGATCGTTTTTTTCCAGACGTCTGGATTGCTGGTGAGGATGTCGAGCACTTCGGCCACGTACCACGCCCCGTACCAGGGGGAATCCGGGTGATCCGAGAAGTACTGCGGCGCCACCAGCCAGGAAACGGCCGGCAATCGGCCCTGGCGCACGTCATGCCGGAATTGGAAGAGGACATCGCCTTTGGGAACCTCCATCCGGCGTTCGATGCCGCCATCCTGGTACGCGACCGGCTCGACCTCCCGGTAATGTGGGTCACCGGTATTCGTGATAAACGCCTTGCGATGCAGTGATTGTGCGCGCGGGCTGAGCGCCGCAAACCCGGCCTCGGTGTAAGCGTCGGTTTCCTCCCGCAGTTTCGACAGCCGGCGGAGTGCGCGCGCGACCTTCGACTTGTGCTCGGCCGACCACGGGGGCGGCGCGGCCTGGAGTGCTTGCAGATCCGCGGCCGCCCGGTCCCGCAGGACCGGGAGATGCTCGCGATACGTGCGCAGGAACCGGACATTATACTGTGTAAAGTGCTCGATCGGGTTGTCGCCGAAGTTATCGAGCCATCTTTGTGCCTCGCGCGGCAGGCCGGTATCGAGATACAGCTCGTTCTGGTAGATGCCCCACGGGATGTTCAGATCTTCCAGCCTCTCGGGGAATGTGATCCACGAGACCTCGGTGTCGTGATCGGTGTCGCTGTTGAGGACGCAGGCTTTGCTTTCGGGTGAGGCGCCGGCGCGAATGGTTCCGGTCCACAGATGGAGCCGGTTGGGGG
>CAYTRP010000634.1:0-990 GCA_964440195.1 uncultured Candidatus Sumerlaeota bacterium | reverse complement strand
CACAGAAGTTCTGGTCGCAAACCGTGAAGGCATCGGCCAGCGCGTAGTAGAACGGGATGTCCTCGCGATTGTAATACCCCATGGTGAGCGGCAGGCCCGCATAGGCCGCGTGACCTGAGGCCTTGAAATCGAGCCATCGGTCGTGTCGGCCGTTGTGGCGCGCGGCCTGCTGGTCGCTCCAACTGTGCGGCAGGCACCCCATCCATGTGGAGTTGGTGTCCTTGATGTTGAGGCGAAACGGGGCGTAGGTTTCCCCCTTGGCGTTCGACTGAAGCCACACCGGGTTTCCCCCGGGGAGCGCGGCGGCCCGTGGGTCGTTGAAGCCCCTCACCCCGGGCAACGTGCCGTAGGCGTGGTCAAACGAGCGGTTCTCTTGCATCAGGATCACCACGTGCTCGGCGTCCAGAAACGTGCTGCCCGGCGCCGGATCGATCGCCAGCGCCTTCGCGATCGCCTCGCTGAAATGTCCCGACCCGCCCCCGGCCGCCGCTGCCAGCAGCGCTTTCTTGAAAAAGGCACGACGCGAATCCATCCGCCACCCTCCGCCAAGCTTGCCCCAACGGCAAGTGCCAGCACATTCGCAGAGCCGCGATATGCGGTGCGCTGGACTTGCCGGCATCGGGCGCCTGTGATCCGCGCCGGTTCCACCGCTTTGGACTCGGGCGCGGGCTCCAGCAAGACCCGTAAAGGGACAGACCCTTGGGCGGGGTTCTGGCGGGTTTTTCGACGCGCTCGGGCAGGCGCCCGGTGTTGCCTATGGCGCTGGCGGTCCGAAGTGGAGGCGCGAGGCGAGCCAGGATTTTGGCTCGGGCGCGTGGGGTCGTGGGATGGGGGCGACCTGGGGTGGAATCGTGGTGGGGGCGGCGGCCGGTTCCGGGTGGTGGCGGGCGAGGGCTCGCGCCGGCCCGGGGAGCCGGCCTTTCGTGATATTCACAGAGGTGCCCGGTGGCACGCGATTGAACAAATCGATGACGTCACCCGACCTCATCC
>CAYTRP010000633.1:1723-2039 GCA_964440195.1 uncultured Candidatus Sumerlaeota bacterium | reverse complement strand
CCCCCGATGGCCAGCACACCCGCGATTTGAATGCCGCGATCCAGCGCGTGCAGCAGGTCCGTCACCGTGGCGTTTTCCTTTGCATGCACGCACAGGACCCCGATCACCGAGGCCAGAATGCCCAACCCCGCGATCAGCGCCGGGGCCGCGACAAAGGCAAAAACCATCGCGTCGGGCACCCCCTGCGAAATGGCCGCGGCGGCACCCAACGCCGCGGCGGCCAGGATCGCTCCATAGAAACTCTCGTAAAGATCCGCCCCCATTCCCGCCACGTCCCCGACGTTGTCCCCAACGTTGTCCGCGATCGTGGCCGGAT
>CAYTRP010000633.1:0-1713 GCA_964440195.1 uncultured Candidatus Sumerlaeota bacterium | reverse complement strand
CTCGGGGATGCCCGCCTCCACCTTGCCCACCAGGTCCGCGCCCACATCCGCGGCCTTGGTGAAAATCCCGCCACCCACGCGCGCGAACAACGCCTGGCACGACACGCCCATGACGAAGCAAAGCATCACCAGCGTGATCGTCTCGAAATTCAGCGGATCGCCGCCGAACAACACATGATGGAACCCGTACAGGTAGAAGAACCACAGGCTGATGTCGAGCAACCCCAGCCCCACCACCGTCAGCCCCATCACCGATCCCGCGCGGAACGCCACCCGCAAGCCCTTGTCCAGCGACTCGCTCGCCGCCTGCGCGGTCCGCGCCGACGACGAAGTCGCCGTCTTCATCCCGAAGAATCCCGCCAACCCCGAGAAAAAGCCGCTCGTGATGAAGGCAATGGGAACGAGCCAATGCGGAACATGAAAGCCAAGCGACATGGCCGCCAGCAGGGCCGCCACCACGAGGAAGAAGACCGCGACCACCTTGTACTGGCGCTTCAGGTAGGCGTAGGCCCCCTCACGGACATAGCCCGCGATCTCCTTCATGCGCGGGCTTCCCTCCGACTCCCGCATGATGCTCTTGTAAAAGAGAAACGCGCTGACCAGGGCGACGAGGCTGCACGCCGGCCCAAGATACCACCACAACGGCAGGGTCCGCCCCGGGTCCCCCGCGTCGAAATCCGCCGCCGGAAGCGGCATGGCCGGAAAAAGGAACAGCACCACGAAAAGAACCGCTGGGATGCCGAAGACGGAGAGTCTCATGAAAGGCCCTGGTTTGGTGGGAACCACCGAAATGGTCTTGTGGATGGCGAGGTCTTGCTGGCGCTGGAACGGAGGGATGCCCGGGGTGGTCGTCTCCGCACGGGCGTCGGGTCAAGCACGATTCCACCCTTTTCGCGCCAGCCTAAAAAACACTTTATAAAAGGGCTGGAGCAAACCCGCGACCCGCCCTGAAGCGGTTAGTTCAGCGCCTTGTCCCCAGACTCATCAAGCGCCGCCCAATCTCGTCCACCACGCTGAAGTAAAGGTTCGGCACCGGCGCGATGTACACCCGGCCCGTTCCGCTGATGACCGACACCAACCCCTCTCCCGACGTGAACGATCCCAAAAAACTCTTCGCCGCCCGGCGGACCGTGAAATCCAGGTGCGCCTGCCGCGCCACGGCGAAATTGCCGTCCACGACCAACTGGCCATTGTTCAAATCCACGGCTTCCAACGCCCCTTGGGACACGATGGCCACGCGACCCGTCCCCGAGACCGGCGTCTGGAAAAAACCCTCCCCGCCGATCAGACCCGTCAACGCCTTGTTCCGGAAGACCCCCACCTCGATCCCCATGTCGGAGCAGACGTAGGCACCCTTGTCCAGCACCCACGCCTCGTTGTTCAGGTCCAGCATCGTGTATTCCCCCAACGTCGGCGGGCCGAAATACACCTCGCCCGTCCCCGTGTACGTCGGCCGGAAGATCTTTTCCTTCGTTACCACCGATTTCAGGAACCCCGCCGCCGACGGCATCGCCGATTCCAGCTCCACCTTGCCAAGCATGTAATGCATGGCGCCGGCCTCGGCCCGGATCGTCTCGTTGTTCAATCGCGCCCGAATCATCTTCAGGCCCTGCCGCTCGATCACCTCGAATGTTGCCATGGTCATTGCCTTCCCTGTGGGAATCGGTCGGACGTCATCCAATACCCCCGAAACAGCCACAACCCCTCGCGCGG
>CAYTRP010000632.1:0-2049 GCA_964440195.1 uncultured Candidatus Sumerlaeota bacterium | reverse complement strand
GCCGAACGTGCCAGATGTAACCCCGAACTTCTTTTCCCCCCCTGTACCGGTGCCCGGGACGATGGTGTCCCGGCACCCCCCCTTACCCGCCGCGCAGGCCCGCCTAAGGAGTTTCACCCGCAATGCCCATCAATGACACCCCCTTTACCCCCGGATGGAAGGAAGTGATGCGCCAGTCGCGCAACGAGGCGGGACGCCTCGGTCACGACTACATCGGCCCGGAACACTTCCTCCTCGGCATCATTCGCAAGGCCGAGGGCTTGGCCGTGCAGACGCTTCTGAATCTGGGCATCGACCTGGATGACCTGAAGCTCGAACTGGAGCGGATGCTCGAAGTCGGCAAGGGGCCGACCGTCGGCATCTTCCCCCAGAACGTCGAGGCGAAGAAGGTCATCGAGTCCGCCCGCAACATCGCCAAGCAACTGCGGCACAACTGGATCGGGACGGAGCACCTGCTGCTGGCGCTCATCAAGGAAGAGAACACGCTCGCGGCGCGGTGCCTGCGCAACTTCAACATCGACTTCAACAAGGTGAAGCGCGAGGTGCTGAACCTGATCGAGGGGAATTCGCCGGCGACGGCGGGAGCTTCCTCTGGTTCGCGCCCGGCCTCGGAAGGGGCGGAGAAGTCCAAGACACCCGCGCTGGACACGTTTGGCCGCGACCTGACGCAGTTGGCTCGCGAGGCGAAGCTGGATCCGGTGATCGGTCGCGAGGACGAGATCGAGCGCATCCTGCAAGTCCTTTGCCGCCGCACGAAGAACAACCCGATCCTGCTGGGCGAACCCGGCGTGGGCAAGACGGCCATCGTCGAGGGGCTCGCGCAGCGCATCGTCAGCGCGGACATCCCGGACATCCTGATGGACAAGCGGCTGTTGTCGCTGGACCTCGCGGCCATCGTCGCGGGGACCAAGTACCGCGGCCAGTTCGAGGAGCGCCTGAAGGCGATCATGCAGGAGATCCAGCGCAGCCAGGACGTGCTGATCTTCATCGACGAGTTGCACACGCTCGTGGGCGCGGGTGCCGCGGAGGGCGCCATCGACGCGAGCAACATGCTCAAGCCGGCGCTGAGCCGGGGCGAGATCCAGTGCATCGGCGCGACGACCCTCGAGGAGTACCGCAAGTACATCGAGAAGGACGGGGCGCTGGAGCGCCGCTTCCAGAGCATCGTCATCAACCCGCCCAACAAGGAGCAGGCCTTCGAGATCCTCAAGGGCCTGCGGCCGCGCTACGAAAGCCACCACAACGTGATCTTCAGCGACGAGGCCATCCGCGTCGCCGTGGACATGAGCGAGCGCTATGTGACGGACCGGTTCCTGCCGGACAAGGCGATCGACGTGATCGACGAGGCGGGGATCCGCGCGCGCCTGCGGGCGAACATGAAGCCGCAGGGCATCAAGGACATGGAGAGGGAACTGGCGGAGCTGGAGGAGCAGTTGCGCGAGTTCAAGAACCGCCAGGAGTTCGAGAAGTGCGCGGAAATCAAGCAGCGCCGCGACGACATGCTGACGCAGAAGGACGAGGCCTTCAAGGAGTGGCACCGCCGCAAGAACGACGCGGAAAACGTGCACACGATCACGGAAGACGACGTGGCCTACATCATCTCGAAGTGGACGGGCATCCCGCTGGTGCGCCTCGAGGAAGAGGAAATGCAGAAGCTGCTGCGCATGGAGGACGAGCTTGCCCGGCGCGTCATCTCGCAGCGCGAGGCGATCGGCACGATCAGCAAGGCGATCCGCCGCTCGCGCTCGGGGCTCAAGGATCCCGCGCGGCCGACCGGCTCCTTCATCTTCCTGGGCCCGACGGGCGTCGGAAAGACGGAACTGGCGAAGACGCTGGCCGAGTTCCTCTTCGGGAGCCAGGACGCGCTGGTGCGCATCGACATGTCGGAGTACATGGAGAAGTACAGCGTGTCGCGCCTGCTGGGGGCGCCCCCCGGGTACGTCGGTTACGAAGAGGGTGGCCAGTTGACGGAGAAGGTGCGGCAGAGGCCGTACTCGGTGGTGCTCCTCGACGAAATCTAGAAGGCCCACCCGGACGTGTTCTCGCTGC
>CAYTRP010000631.1:0-2052 GCA_964440195.1 uncultured Candidatus Sumerlaeota bacterium | reverse complement strand
ATGCCCCTGCAGGCCGCTGTTCGGTGGGTTTGCAGGGGGCATCGAATCCTTGCCCAATGGGAGATTTAGGGCTTGCGTTGAGCCCCCCCGGCCCCTATGGACATACACAAGCATCGCACAAGCCCGTGGACGCCCAGATCATCAATTTCAGGTGCCACTCGGCGGATGCTGCTCCAAGCTCCAAAGGGGATCTTCCCCGAGAGTTCGCCACCTCGCCAAAACACCCACGAAAGGGAGTACACCTATGATGGACGGAATTTTGAGAATTCGCAGGCAGGCCGTCCTCGCCGCGCTGGCGCTTAGCGCTGGAGTGTTGGCGGGAACAGTCAACGCGCAGTCGGTCATTTCGAATAACAGCTTCGACGGACCGGACTTCGACGCGGGCAACCTCAATGGGCAGCAAGGATGGGTCGTCGACAGCGGCACCGCCAATGTCGTCACCGGTCCCCTGACGGCCCCGCAGGGCAGCAACTACGTGCAGCTTGCCGCCAACACGGCGGCCAGTCTGGCGGCTCCCGCACCCGGTGGCACCGATTACGTCATCGTCGAGGGCTTCTATTACGGGTCCGGCAGCCAGACCCTGACGGCGCCTTCCGGTGGAAATCCCATCGCCGTCCTTCTCGGGTTCCGCAGCGTTGACGCCAGCAACATCGCCGTCGCCGCCTTTGACGGCGTCGCGGGCGACTTCGTCGAGCCCGCCGGCCCCGTCACGTTCTCCAACAGCGCGTGGCACCAGATGACGGTCGCCATCGACTACTCGGGCAAGACCTTCAGCCTTGCCGTCGACGGACAGCCCCACCTCCAGAACGTCTCCTTCCGCGACAACTCCGTCGCGTCCCTCAACGGTATCGGCGTCGGCAGCGAGTCCGGAGCCAACGTTGACTCGATCGTCCTGTATGCCTCCTCGGCCGTGGGCGACTACGACCTCGACGGCTTCACCGACAACTTCGAAGTCGGCTATGGCACCAGCCCGGTTGTTGGCACGCCCCCGCCTGAGTACGTTGACGGCGAGACGCCTTCGTTCGGCGACCTCAACAACGACAACCGCCATGACGCGGACGACGTTCAGCTTCTTGCCCAGCAGATCGTGGACGGGACCGCCGACCTCGACATCACGGGCAGCGGCGGCACGAACGTCGAAGACGTCACCGCCTACGCCCTCTTCACGGCGGGAATCTCTCCCGTCCTGAAGTGACCTCCCCCAAGGCTCCAACCTGAAAAAGACCCGGATTAGCTTCTTTTTCAGTACTCAAACAACGACAGGCGCACCGATTTCTGGTGCGCCTGTCTTGCATTTGGCTCCTGATTGCCCGTCGATCAATCCAGATTCCCGGAAGCCCAGACGAAGATGAAGCCCCTCGAAGTCAAATGCCCCGGTTGCGCCTCCATCCTCATCGTTGATCCCAAGACAGGGAAGGTGCTGGAGCATCGCAAACCGCTGCTGGATGAAAGCCAGACCACCGGCGACCGCTTCGCCGACGCACGCAAGCGAGTCGAGTCCGCGAGCGAGCGCATCGAGAAACAGGTCGAGGAGGCCCGTCGCGCGCAGAAAGACAAGCTCTCCAAGCTGGAAAACCTCTTTCAGGAGCGCAAGAAGGAGATCGAGGAAAGCGGCGAGCCCATCGAGAAGCCCGAGAGCCCCTTTGGGATGGACTGACGAAGCGTGAATTCAGAAGAGAGAATTCAGAAAGCGAGGCGTCTCCCGAACCGCCGCGAGAAATGGATGTGAAGGATGCGGGGAGTCCATGGACTCAGGATGGCGGGCAACGAGGAACGAAAAACCCGGAACGAACACCCTGACCGGTCCAAAATCCCCCCAAAAAGCCCGGAAAACCTTGCCGCCCGCCTCGGCCGTGCGCCTTGATCCGCTCCCGCATTCAACGCCCCGCGTTCATCCCAAATCCCATTTCGAGCGCAAGAGAGGACGGCTGGTCAATGAACCCCGCAGAAGTCATCAAGCTGATGAAGGAAAAGGAAATCAAGTTCGTGGACTTTCGGTTCATGGACTTCCCCGGAACCCAGCAACACTTCACCATCCCCTCCCAGGACGTG
>CAYTRP010000630.1:0-2057 GCA_964440195.1 uncultured Candidatus Sumerlaeota bacterium | reverse complement strand
CAACCATGCCCGCTACGCCGAGGAGGTCGCGCAGGGCCTGCACGCCAAGGGCGCCGTGCGGCGAGGTGCGGCTGCCTTCTTGGCGGGCCTCCTCTTCTTCGCGCCCTTGGCGTGCAGGCCCTGCGCGACCTCCTCGGCGTAGCGGGCATGGTTGAGCTCCAGGAGCAGGTCGAGGATCTCGTCGCGGGCCTCGGGGTGGATCGTGAACCGGCGGCCCTGGGCGGTGTCGTAGAAGTCGTGCCGGGGATTGATGGCGTCGAGGTCCCAGCCGTAGGCCCCGATGACGGCCTCGTCCAAGTCGACGTGTGCGTCGCGCAGGGCCTGCACGTCTTCGTCGGTGCAGTCGGGATCGTTGACAAGGTTGTAGGTCCGCGTCAGGCCTAGTTGGCGACCCTGCATGACCGCCTGGCGCGTTGTCTCCATCGCCGCCCCGGGCTCTTCGAGAGAGTCCAAGTCGGCGGGAAAAGGGAAGGTCTCGAAGACGTCGGAGGGTGAGTAGTTGATATCTGTGCGCATTGTCGACGCATACTTGCGAGCCCATTCGCCGTGGATGCTGCTGGCTAATAGGCCGAATGTGGCCGAGCTATCCGCTGCGAAGACACCCAACTTGTGGGCGAATACCTGACCATTCCTGACACGCGCTGGCTGGACAAGATTGCTCACCAGCGTGATCGCGATGACGCGATCAAGTTCCGCAATGGCGAGTTGGAGCGCCGGTCGCTTCTCAGCGTATTGCCACCAGTAATCGCGGTAGACCTTGCGATTGTTGCGATCCCGCTCCGGCCGGACCGCGCGTTCGACCTGTGCGAATGGCAAGATGTAGGTTCGCGCCTTCTCTGCTGTCCAGTCGAAGAAGTTGATGACCCAACGGCTTCCATCGTGCGTAGGCGACGAGTTCAGGTCCTGGCCATTGATGTAGGGAAACAGCACATCCGAATTGCGGCGGTCGGCTGCGATCATCGCCCGCGCCTCCGCCGCTGTAACAATGAAACCCATTCCTAGCACAATCGAGCCTTGGAAAGCGATCCCGGCGTTGGTCGCAAGGCGCATGGGCGCGCCACTGGCTCGGCCCGCCGGATCGAGCGTTGGCGTCACGGCTGACACGATCTTGCCGTCGAGGACGACGTGTCCCTCCCACGGCCATGAAGTCAGCCAGACCTGTGCAACTTCCAAAGAGGAAGAGCCTGGCCACGGCCGCGACTTCGAGGCGGTGTGAATGGTCCAGCCGTTTCCGAGTAGCCAGTCGAGCCCCACCTCCCGTGTGTCGCCCTGAGCGATCGTGTTCGTGGCGATGAACCCAAGCGAGTGAGCTACTCGTGCCGCAGTCAGGAAGAAGTAGGTCACGAGATCCGCTGATCCCCGACGGCCTTCCGCAACCCAGCGCACGAGGTAGTTGCGCATGTCTGTGCCAATGCGTGCGGTCAGGCGCTGGCCCCCTAGGAATGGTGGATTGCCCACCATGCAATCGAAACCCCCTGCATCCATAACGTCGGGGAAGACGAGCGGCCAGTGAAAGGGGTTCCGACCGGGTGTCGTGTTGGCTGGCTGCCCACGAGCAAGCAACTCCTTTGAGTGGCTGATCAGTTCGTCTACCCCTTCGGCCGTCTCCAGGGCGCCAAGAACCTTCGGTCGCGCAGCGATCAGCAGGTCGTCCAAGCGTCTGTCGTTTCCTCCGCTCGCGAGCGCCGCACCCACGAGCGTGTCGGCGATTACGCGGAAGACCTTCAGGCTCTCAGAAGCTCGGTGGTTGAGCTCCTGCTTGCGCTCGACGTCCCGCACTGTCATCACTCGGAGGTTCGTGATCTCGCGCCGCAGTTCGATCGCCTGACGGAGTAGCGGTTCCAGTCGACTGGGCAGGTCGTGGAACAAGTCGGTGTGGAGCTGCTTGCCGCGCATCGGATCCATGTGGAAGGACGTGACCTGGGAGGGATCCGTCAGACCATGCACGCCAAGCAGCGAGTCGCCCTCCTGGATCGCGTGGTCGACGAACGTGAACGGCCGCTCGCGGCTCATCGTGGTCAGCCACAGCGAGAGCTTGGCCGTCGAGATGGCCAAGC
>CAYTRP010000629.1:0-2059 GCA_964440195.1 uncultured Candidatus Sumerlaeota bacterium | reverse complement strand
CGGGCTGCTTGAGCCGACCAACGAACCCTACGCCATCGCCAAGATCGCCGGCATCAAGATGTGCGAGGCCTTCAATCGCCAGTATGGCACCAACTTCATCTCGGTCATGCCGACCAATCTCTACGGGCCCAACGACAACTACGACCCGATGAACAGCCACGTGTTGCCGGGGCTCATCCGCCGCTTCCACGAGGCCAAGGTCAATGACGCCCCCGAAGTCGTCGTGTGGGGAACCGGCAGCCCGCTGCGCGAATTCATGTATGTCGACGACCTTGCCGATGCCTGCGTGTATCTGATGGAGCACTACGACGGCAGCGAGATCGTCAACATCGGCACCGGCCAGGAAGTCTCGATCAAGAACCTCGCCCAAATCGTCAAGGACGCCGTGGGTTACCAGGGCGCTCTGTTGTTCGACACCTCCAAGCCCGACGGCACGCCGCGCAAGCTGCTCGACTGCACCAAGCTCCACGGCCTCGGCTGGCGCCACCACATGACCCTCGAGCAGGGCATCCGCCTCGCCTACGAGGATTTCCTGCATACCGGCGGCCGCGTCAGTCATTCCCGCGAAGGGCACAACGTCCGCGGACGCTAGCCGCCCCACCGCCGTGCCCGACCAACACCTACCTCCTCGCGTCCTCGCCGTCGTCATGGGTGTCACCGGCAGCGGCAAGACGACGCTCGCCCGCCGCCTCGCCCTGCGCTTCAACGTGCCGTTCCTCGACGCCGACGACTTTCACCCACCGATCAACATCGAAAAGATGAAGGCCGGAGTTCCCCTTGCCGACGAAGACCGCGCCCCCTGGCTGGCGGCCCTCGCCGGGCAACTCCGCGCCCACGACCGCGGCGTCGTGCTTGCCTGCTCCGCGCTCAAGCTGGCCCATCGCGATGTCCTGCGCACCGCCGCCCCCGACGTGCGATTTCTCCACCTGCGCGCCGACCAGACGACCATCACCGGGCGCGTCGCCCGCCGCGGCCGCCACTTCATGCCCGCCTCCCTGGTCGCCAGCCAGTTCGACCTCCTGGAGGAACCCACGGCGGAGGAGGCCGCCATCCTCGACGCGACCCTTCCGCTCGACACCGTCCTGCGGCTCGCCGTCGAGTACCTCGACAAGGACGCTCCCGGCTGATCGCGGGCAATGATTCCCGCCTCTTTTCGAAATCAAAATACTCTTAAGATTTTGCCAATGCCCCTGAGACCCAACGAACAGGCGTTCCTCGATCTCATCGCCGCCGCGCGGCCCCTCACGTGGGGAGAGGGCCTTTGGGCCCCCCTGCGCGCCATCGGCTACATCTTCCTGCGCCCGCGCGTCCTCCTGCTGTGCCTCGCGCCGTGGCTCATCAACCTGTTCATCCTCACGCCGCTGGTGCTGCTGTTGGGCTTCGGGGTGCTTTTTCCATGGCTTGCGTCCTTTGTCCCCATCGAGGCGACCTTTCACGGCGCGTCTCTCGCCTTCATCTGGCGTTGGTTCCTGGTCATCTTCATCGCCGGCATCGGGCTGCTGGTCTTCTTTGCCGGCGCGATGATCCTGGGCGCGCCGTTTCACGAGGCCGCCAGCGCCGCCATCGAGCACGAGCGTCTGGCCGGCCGGCCCGAACTGTGGGCGCGCAACGACATCCCATTCTTCGACGGCGTCTGGATCTCCATGCTTGGCAAGCTAAAGCGGCTCCTCATCGTGCTCCCCCGCTTTGCCGTCGTGCTACTGGTCGGCTTCATTCCCTTCATCGGCTGGACCATCGCCTGGGTGCTCAACGCGTTCTTCCAGGCGCGCTTCCTCACCCTCGAAGCCTTCAGCGTCCCCCTCGACCGGCGCGGCATCACCCTCGACGCCAAGTGGACGTGGCTTCGCCGCCAGCGCGCCTTCGCCCTCGGCTTCGGAGTGCCCTGCCTGTTCATCCCCTTCAGCTTCTTCCTGCTCCCCCCCATCGCCACCGTCGCCGCCACGCTCCTCACCTGCGATGTCCTCGAACGCGTCCCGCCCGAGAAGACGCGGGTGATCGTGGAGGTGATAGGCAAGGATGAAGGCTGAGCGGAGATGTGGCTCGCGAGCGATCGCGGGCC
>CAYTRP010000628.1:0-2060 GCA_964440195.1 uncultured Candidatus Sumerlaeota bacterium | reverse complement strand
ATCGAACTGATCGTCTGCGATGTCGATGGATGCCTCGTTCCCGAGACGTCCGAAGCGTGGGATTTCGAGGCATTCGGATCGTTGGTGAATGTCATCCGCGCCGCAAATGCCGGTGTTGGAGGCTTGCCGCCGGTGACGCTTTGCACAGGCCGGCCGCAGCCCTATGTGGAAGCGCTGATGAAGATCCTGGACATCCGCGTGCCGGCGATTTGCGAGGGTGGAGCGATCCTCTATTCCCTCGCCGACAATCGCGCGCGGCTCGGGCCCGGCATCACTCACCAGCAGGTCGATGACCTCCGCGAACTCCGCCGGTGGATTGAGCACCACCTTCTGGCCGAAAGGGGCGACGTCGTCATCCAGGCCGGCAAGGAGGCCCAGATCTCCCTCTATTCGGCCAACCCCTCGATGCTCCCTCCGCTGCACCATGCCGTGGAAGGGGAAGCGCGCGCGCGAGGCCTGGACCTGGAGATCTCCTCATCGCACTACTACCTGAATGTCTCGCTGAACGGCGTGGACAAGGGGGCCTCCCTGCGCGCGGTGCTCATGGAAGTGGGCATTGATCCCGGGCGCACGGCCGCCATGGGCGACACGGAGGGAGACCTCCCTCTGCGGGAGGTTTGTGCGTGGTTCGGGGCACCCTCCAACGCGCGGGATGCCATCAAACGAGTGGCGGACTATGTGTCCCCGTACCCCGAGACCCGTGGTGCCATCGACTTGTTCGAGCAGATCCGCCGACTGGGTTGAGCATCACTCCGCCAGCACGGCAATTCCCCACTCGTTCACCGCAACGTTTCCGACCAACCAATCCTCCTCGTCGGCGAGCGTGATCGTCGCATCCTGCAGCAATTCGCGCATTTGTGGCGACGAGAGGAGCTGCCGACGCAGGCGGAACCGCACCGTCTTGCATCCCACGGGCGCGAACACGAAGACGACCCGTCCGCCGTTTGCCGTCCCGATGGTGATCTGAACGTGCACCCCGGAACGCGGTGCCGGATCGAGGATCTCGACGGGCTGGGACACACCCGCGCGGCGAACGATGCTGACAACCAGCGCGTCGATGGAGACCTCCGAGGTCGTGCTGTTGCCGAGGTAGCTCGCGTAGAGATAGATGCTTCCCGCTCCGGCGGCAGCGTGAGTGAGCAGGCTGGCATTCCCGGTGGGATCCTCGTGCGGGATCAGGATCTTGCCGGTGGAGGCGGCGAGCGGAGTGATCCACTGTCCGGGTTGCAGCTCAAATGCCTCGCCATCCACGTCGCCAACGAGAGGCTTCCCGGGCGGTTGACGGCGCCCCAACTCATGCACACCGGTCATGCGGGCGACGAACCGGTCTTGCGGATAACGCCAAATGCCGACGCTGTCGAACGCGCCGCATTCGGATTCGGTGTAGAGAACGCCCCCACGCTTGAGAAATTCCTCCAGCACCTTCTCCGTCTTGCGATCCAGCACATTCACGCGTGGCATGAAAAGCACCCGGATCCCCTTCAACTCCTCAAGATGCTCTTCCTCGATGACCGTGTAGGGAATCTGCTGGCGGTTCAGCGAACGGCAGATCGCGCGAATCGCCAACATGGATGTGTTCGCCTCGCCCTCCTGGCACCAGGTGAGATAGTAGGATTGCGGGCTGAAAAGGACGCCGACCTCCGTGGGATCCACGCGATAGCCTTCGATGACGTCGCGATGCCGGGCGACAATCCGCCCGGACTTGGCCATGGCCGCCAGCCGGTCCGACGCATGGCCATCGTTGCCCGAGATTCCAAAGCCGCCCGCCTCGCGCCCAAAGACTTCGTCGCGCCAGCACCAGAACAACACGGTGTCGGCACCCGCCGCGAAGCCATTCCACAGCCAGCGCTGCTGGTCCCACGCGGTGACGGGGGAGTGGATGGAATTCTCGGTGGCGGCGGCCGATCCCTGCAACTCGCTCAACCACATGCGCTTGGCGCGCGCGGCGCTGGACATGAAGCGAAGGCGCACGGCAAAGTCGATGTCGTCCTCGTTGGCCCACTTGGGGAAGCTGGAACATCCGATTCCCTCCAGATCATCCGCATAGAACCAGTCATTGC
>CAYTRP010000627.1:0-2064 GCA_964440195.1 uncultured Candidatus Sumerlaeota bacterium | reverse complement strand
TGGGCGTGGAGATCATGAGCGGCGGGCGCGTGATGCTGCGCGGCAAGGCGGTCACGGTGATGGCGGGCGAGTTGCTGCAGGGTCCGGCGTGAAGCACGCGCGGCCGGGCGGCGCGGCGAGAGTTCGCCGTTGCCCTTGGCGGCTTCCCAACCTAGCGATGGAGGCGTCATGCAGGCGGGCGTCCCTCGTCCTCATTCCCCCAGGATCGGCCAACCATGAGTCACCGCCTCCCGCGCATCGAGGAGAACATCCGCGAAGTCCTCGCCGAGATCATCCACAACCGCATCCGCGACCCACGGCTGCCGGTCATCTTCACCATCACCGGCGTCAAGGCCTCCCCCGACCTGGCCGACGCGCGCGTCTTCTTCAGCCAGATCCCCGACGATCCGGAAGCCATCGATGACACGCTGGACCTGCTGACCGGCGCGGCGGGCTTCCTGCGCTCGGAGCTTGCGCGCGAGGTGTCGCTGCGGCGCACGCCGGCGCTTGTGTTCCAATACGACGGGACCGAGAAGCGCGCCAACCGCATCGAGCAACTGCTCGCGGAGAATCGCCCGCGCCCGGTGGACCCGCAGGAGTCCCATGACGAGTGAGGCGCGCGGGAGACTCGCGACCCTGTGCCACGGGATCGCGGAGTCATCCCTCTTTCAACGCTCCGTCATCGGATTGACCCTCTCCCGCGATTCCCGTTCGACTGCCTGCCCAAAGTCTCCACCCAGGCCTGCGCCATGACCTTCATCCCCGGCATCAGCGGTTATCCCCCCTCAACCCCCGGCATGGTCAGCATCGTGCTCCCCTGCTACAACGAGTCCGAGGCGATCAACAAGGTCGTCTCCGACATCCGCGCGGTCATGAATGCCACGGGACGCAACTACGAGATTCTGGTGGTGGATGATTGCTCGACGGACGACACGGCGGCGAAGGCCGAGGCCCTCGGCCTGCGCGTCGTGCGGCATCCGGTGAACATGGGTTCGGGGGCCTCGCGCCGGACGGGCACCATCGAGGCCCGGGGCGAGATCATTGTCATGCTCGACTGCGACGGGACATACGAGCCGCGCACCATCCCGAAGATGCTGTCATGTTTTCCGCGCTATCACCAGGTCAACGGCGCGCGCACCAGCGAGAAGGGCACGCTGCGCTTGTTACGGGTGCCGGCGAAGTGGCTCATCCGCCAACTGGCGATCTACGTCTCGGGCCACCAGATCCCCGACCTGAACACCGGCCTGAAGGCCTATTACCGCGACGTGATGCTGAAGTACCTGTGGGTGTTGCCCGACGGGTTCTCCTGCGTGACGAGCATGACGCTCGCCTTCCTGTGCAACGGGCACCCGGTCAAGTACGTGCCCACGCCGTACTACAAGCGCGTCGGCACGTCGAAGTTTCACCCGGTCAAGGACAGCGCGAAGTACATCGCGACGATCCTGCGCGTGATCACCTTCTTCCGCCCGCTGCGGGTGTACCTGCCCGTGGCGGCGATTCTGCTCATTGCCGGGATCGGGTTCTCCGTCTTCCACCTCGTGGCGACGGGTTCGCTGCAGGAATCGGACATCATCCTGTTCACGAGCGGCGTGCTCGTGGGGATGATGGGCCTGCTGGCGGAACTGATCGTGTCGCAGCGTCGCGCCTGATCAGTAGACGGACAGCGATGAACTGACCGGCGGCGGCAAATAGATGAACTTGGCCGCGCCAGGGTACATGTTGCCCGAGATGTTGATGTCCTCGTTGCTGACGATGAGGGCGGCCTCGGCGCCGGCGATGAACTCGAACTCGCCGAGCTTGATCCACTTGTTGGCGTTGTTGTTGTCTTCCTGGTTGATGTGGGTCTTCGTGTCGCCGTGGTTGTGGCGGACGATGTAGGCGATGGGATTGCGGCGCAGGCTGCCGGGGGGAAACGCCGTCCAGACCTCCCACATGCCGGAAGCCGGGATCTCCGGTGCGAAGACGGCCTTCTTGAGGCCGGCGGCGGTGCGGAACGTGGATCCATAGCGATGTCCGATGCCGGGAGTCAGGTCGGTGAGGACATTATAGTCAAAGCTCGCGCTGGAGTCCGCAAAGCCGCCTTCT
>CAYTRP010000626.1:0-2069 GCA_964440195.1 uncultured Candidatus Sumerlaeota bacterium | reverse complement strand
CAAGACGGGTGGATTTTGGGCAGAACATACCCGTCTTGTTGCGCGTGGCGAGGCATCGTTCGGCAACGCCACCCGTCGTCAAACGAAAGCCATATTGACCGTTGTCAATGGCCAAGCAGTCGATGCACGATACGCTTGTTGATGGCAGGGACCTCACACCATTCCAGCCATTCGCCGACACCATGCACTCGCGGATGCGCGCTATTCCGTCCTGGACATGGATGCCGTCGAACCCGCATCGCAGGATTCCGCAGAATTCAACTTCCGCGTTCGCCACCCGTATTCCAAATTGTCCGCAGTCTTCCACCCGGCAGCGACGGATCGCGCCGGTCCCGGACTTTAGAAGGATGCCATCCACCCGGCAATCGCGCACAACGACATCCTCAACGTGCTGCACGGTGGCGTTAGCTCCCGACGCCTGGATGCCGGAATGGAATCCGCTTATGATTCCATTTCGAATCAGGATTTGCCCATGCCCCCCCATGAGGAGTATCCCCGTGCGCGTGCCCTCGCCGCCTCGAATTGCGAAGCCGTTCAAGTCAAGCGTCACTTGCGAGTCGTTGGCTTTGAATTGAATCTCGATTCCTCCCATGCCGGTGGAGACGATGATGTCGCTCGTCAAGTAGTAGGCTCCTGCTTGGTTGGCGACAATCCGGTGAACATACGCGTCAGTGCCGGGTGCCGTCGTTTGGTTGATGGGAGTTGCCGGCCGGATCTCGGCGAGCGTTTTTCCTGTCGGAGCAGGAGGACCGGAAGGAACGAGTCGATTCCATTGGGACATTTCAAGTCATCCTTTCCGTGCGCGGGGAAGTGCCTATCCGTTGTAGAAGATGTTGGCGTTCATTTCCGCGAGGTCGTGAAGAATCTCGCGACCATCCCCGTCAAAGGATCCGCCGGTCGGCCCGGGGATAAGCCGCCAACTGTTTCCTTCAAGCACAACCATCTGCATGTGCGGAGGGTTGCGCAGCGTGTTTCGCAAGAGCAGATTGTTGGTTCCGTGGACCAGTGGGCCGCCGCCGTGGGAGCCGAAGACCGTTCGATTATCGGCAACCACGTTGCGGTCGCCGTGCACCCACATGCCATTCCCGGAATTCCCCCGCTGATCCAGCAGGTTCTCGCGCACAAGCGCCTCGTCCATGACGGTCGCCGATTCCAGTCCGATGGGCACGGCGGTGTTTCCCGTGGCCAGACATCCCTCGTCGATGTCGATCTTGCCTCTGCTGGCGCGAACAATGCTGTCCGGACCGACCTGCAGTGCCCGGTTTCCGCCCAACAGGCAACCTGAGACGATGCAGCCCCGTCCAACCTTCATGCCTGGATGGCCACCGTAGTCGCCGGTTGAGCAACCGGCAATTATACAGAAATCGCCCGTCACGAAGGCAATATGCAATGGATAGACAACAGAACAGGACAACACCAACGAATTGTCCCCCACAACAATCCCCGGCGAGGCCTTCTTCTGGATCATGATGCCGTCCACGCGCGATCCTTGGCCTCCATCGTGGGCGAGGTCGATGCCGTGGAAGTTCACGCTGCCGTTGCGAACTGCAATCCGCGCCCGGCCACCATCTCCGCATCGAATGCAAGCCTGACCGGCTGCACCGCCTTGAACAGTCTTCCTCATGAGGTCCAACGTCACATCGTCCGCATCGATCAGGATGCCGATCTTGCCGGTGGGGACGAGCAGGTTATCCGTGAGATAGTACGACCCGGGCTTTGAGATCACAAAAGTTGCTTCATCGTTTCCCGGCGTGTTGACCGCGTTGACAATCGTGCGCGGTTCGATGTCGGCGAGAGGCAACATCGTCGGCGCGGGCGGGCCGGGCGGTTCGAGGGAACCGGCTTCGACGCGGCCCGGAGCGAGCAGGGCACCCGCCGCGAGGCCGCCCAGACCGGCGAGAACTTCGCGGCGGTTCGTGTAAGAATTTGCAGACATGGGCGGAATTCTCCTCGGACCATGTAAATTTTTACAAAACCGATTGGGTACGCCCACACTCCCGAAAAGCCAGTGAACTCGCAGACTGTTGGCGACAAGAGAGTTGCGCCTCCCGGACCCAATCGGATGGGAA
>CAYTRP010000625.1:712-2073 GCA_964440195.1 uncultured Candidatus Sumerlaeota bacterium | reverse complement strand
TTTGTTCTAATCGCTTGACGATCCGGGTTCAATCCTGTCTTCTCCCAATCTATCCAAATCCCGCTGGGGAGAACATGTCCGAACATAACACCCTGGCCGACCGGCTGCGCGCCCGCGCCGATCAGCTCGGCCTTCCGCCGGCCCATGTCGCCGAAATGGCCGGTGTCAATCGCTCCTTCGTCTATGACATCCTGCGCGGCCGATCCACGCGCCCCGGTATCGACCGGCTCGCCGATGTCGCCCGGGTGCTCAAGGTCGATCGCGACTGGCTGATCCACGGCATCGGCGAGGTTGAGGGCAGATCCCCCTTCGTCGAGAACCCCGACGATGCCTTCATCGCCATCGCCCACGCCAGCGTCCGCCCCTCGATGGGCGGTGGTGCCGTGGTGACCGAGGACGGCAACACCCCCGGCCGCGCCTACCACTTCCGCCGCTCGTGGATTCGCCACAAGCTGCGGGCCAGCCCCTCGCAGCTGCGGATCATGCATGTGGAGGGCGACAGCATGGCGCCGACGCTCATGGACGGTGACGCGGTGCTGGTCGACATGACGCGCCAGCTGCCCAACCCGCCCGGAATCTTCGTGCTCGACGACGGCATGGGGCTGGTCGCCAAGCGCCTAGAGCACATCCCGAACAGCGATCCCTCCGCGGTGCGTGTGATCTCGGACAACGCGCACTATCCTGCCTACGAGCGCACCGCCGAGGAGATCCGCATCATCGGCCGCATCCGCTGGTTCGCACGGGAGATCTGACGTGGAACACGGCACGGATACGGCTGGCGCACACTGCGGCCACTCCAATTTGAGACGGCGTAGGGACATCATTGCCTGTGTCGGGGACAGTTGTTGCAACTCCACCATCCAGACAACGAAGGTTATTTCTCTTATCAAGCAACGGGATAGTCGATGGACAAGGAACTGACGGTCCGCGCGGTCGGAGAGCGTCGTGTCGTGGCCGAGATAACTGGCATGATGGCCGCGTCGAGCATGCTGGTCGACGGATTCGGCCACGATGCTGCCTTCGTCGATCTTCGTCGCAGGGACGATGAACTGCTGGTGCTGAACACCGACCGATCTGGGCTCAATGCGGCCTACGAGCTCGGGCTTGCCGGCCCTGAATGCGTTGGAGACTTCGGCGTTTGCCATGCCATCAGCGATATTGTGGTTGCTGGCGGCATTCCTCGCGCGGTGACCGTGGCCTTGCTGCTTCCCGTCGACAGCACCCTCGGGTTCGTCCGCGGTGTCATGCAGGGGGCCGCCGACGCCGCCAGGCGCTACGGTGCCGAGATCGTCGCCGGTGACACCAAGCAGAACCCGAAATTCGCCCTAATCGCCACCGCGCTCGGCACCGTATCACGCGAG
>CAYTRP010000625.1:0-702 GCA_964440195.1 uncultured Candidatus Sumerlaeota bacterium | reverse complement strand
AGGCGCATTCGTCGCTCGGGCGCCAGCCCAGGCGATGCCTTGGTGGTCACCGGATTCCTTGGCTCGATGCTGCTGGGGTTGATCGCCTGCAAGCGTCCGCTCCCGCTCGGCGACCGCGCTCGCCGCATCGTCGAGCGGGCGATCATCGAGCAGCGCCCGCCCTTCACCCTCGGCCGCGCCATTGCCGAGGCCGGTATACCGCATGCCGGAACCGACATCAGCGATGGCCTACCCGGGGCAATTCACGCGATATGCGGCGCAAGCGACTGCGGCGCCCTTGTCGATGAGCGGCGTATCCCGCTACATCCTGACCTCGACGAACTAATTCTGGCATCGGGCCTCTCATCGCTGCAGTTGGGGGCTGCAGGTGGCGACTGGCAGTTTCTCTATGCCGTGCCGCCCAAGCACCTGCCGGCGTTGCAGCAACTGGCCGCATCTCAGGACGCAAGGGTCACCTTTATCGGCAGCATCACCGAGAGCCGAGAAATCGCTATCCGCCATCTCGATGGCGCTTGGCATCAGCTCGAACGCATCGAGCACGACAGTTTCGCGGATGACGGGAACGGCATCGGCCATTTTTCGCGGATCGGGGCGGCCCCCTCACAGCGCGGCGCAGCGCTCGAATCGCGGCGCTTAGAGGCGCTTTGGAACCGAATCTTCTGAAGCGGGAGCTGGATTCACATTTCAAGTGCGACACCGAGG
>CAYTRP010000624.1:0-2077 GCA_964440195.1 uncultured Candidatus Sumerlaeota bacterium | reverse complement strand
CTGCCGACGTTGCCGAATCCCTGGATGGCGGCAACGTCGGCAGCGTCGCCGCCCAGGAACCCGTCATCCGCGGCACCCGCATCCTCGCCGCCGGCGACGCCAGCGGCTACTACCACCGCCACACCGGCCTCGATATTCAGGCCATGGTGCAATACATGACCACCCACCGCACCCTCGAAGGCTACCCCGACGCCGACAAGATGACCAAGGAGGAGTTCTTCGCGCTCCCCGTCGACATCGTCGTCCCCGCCGCCATGGAACGCCAGATCGACGGTCCCATCGCCAAAAACCTCCGCTGCCGGTTGCTCGCCGAGGGGGCCAACGGCCCCACCACCCAGGAAGGCGACGCCGAACTCGCCCGCTCGGACATCTTCGTCATCCCCGACATCCTGTGCAATGCGGGCGGCGTCATCGTCTCCTACTTCGAATGGATCCAGGACGGCCAGATGTTCTTCTGGACCGCCGACGAGGTGGACAACCGCCTCAACCAGGTCATCCGGCGCGCGTTCCTGCTGACGCATAGCTATGCGACAACCCACAAGGTCGGCATGCGCACGGCCGCCATGACCCTCGGCGTGCGCAAGGCCGCCATTGAAAAGCACGTGCGCGGGTTGTATCCATAGAGGGTGCTTGTATCGAGGGCGAAGGGACTTCTTCCTTGTCAGCACAGCAGGAAGATGGCACTTGAGCAGCCGAGGTCACTTGGCCGGGGAGTCACAAGATGCCCACCGACAGTCTGTTGGGAATCCTCAGGCGGCATGGCGACCAACTGCGCGCAGACTTCGGATTCGTGCGCCTGGCGGTCTTCGGCTCGGTGGCGCGTGGCGATGCGATGCCAGCGAGCGACATCGACGTCTTGGTGGAGTTTCCAGGTCCGGCGGATTTTCGCACGTTCATGGGATTGCGAGAGAGGCTCAAGGAGCTCCTCGGACGTCCGGTTGATTTGGTGACGACCAAGGCGCTGCGCCCCGAGCTTCGGGATCAAATCGAGGGGGAAGCCCTCCGTGTCGCGTGAGGCAACACTCTACCTCCGGGACATCGTGAAGGCATGCGACCGCATTCGCGAGTACGTCGGCGAAATGGACAGGGAGTCATTTCTGCAGGACTCGCGGACCTACGACGCGGTTGTCCGCAATCTGGAGATTGTTGGCGAGGCGGCAAAGCACTTGCCCCAATCAATCAGGGATCGGATTCCAAGTATCCCCTTTCAGCAGATTGGCGAGATGCGCAATATTTTGGCACACGGCTATTTCGGTATCGATGACGACATACTTTGGGACGTAATTGTCAACCATGTCCCTGACCTGCGCAGGGAGGTGGGCGGTTTCCTGCTACGAACAGATGAACCGTAGCACTGTTGGGAGTTATAGGCCAGGGTCGCCTTGCGGGTGCCTCCAACACCTAAAGTATTTTGCAATTTCTTGTATCCCTCTGGGCATTGCCAACGGCTGATCCCGGAGGGATCAAAACAGCACGGGCTCCACGGAATCGGCGAAGGCAAAGCCGTCGTGGCGGCTACAATTCAGTGCAAAATGCTATAGCCTTTATCCTTTTCCCCCCTACTCCACCACGCCGCCAGGGCCGATCCCGACAGATTATGCCAGATGCTGAACAGCGCGCCGGGCAGTGCCGCCGTTGCGCTGAAGTACTTCATGCCCAGCGCCACGGCCAACCCCGAGTTCTGCATGCCGCCCTGCGGGCTGATGTTCCGGATCGCCACCAGCTATTGGCAGGGTCAGAAGAGTGGCGATGACGTTCACGAAAATAACTGGAAACCGTGTTATGCCTCCGCGGCGAAGTCAAAGGCACGGAAACAACGACTCCGGGACGAACAATGTCAAGATCCCGGGAAAGACAAGCCCACAAGCCAGCAGCGCTCACACCGGAAAGAGGATGGTTGCCGCCGTGGCGAATCTCTTCATGCAGGTCTCCGACTACTCAGAAAGGTGTTCCCGCCAACGACTATCCGAACACGGTCATCCGGATAGGTCACCCTCGCTGCATGAAACCTGCCGCAGCCTTCAGCCCTTCCAAATTGTCCCGTCCTGCCTTCCGGTTGACAGGTTTTGCTTTTCTT
>CAYTRP010000623.1:0-2077 GCA_964440195.1 uncultured Candidatus Sumerlaeota bacterium | reverse complement strand
CCGGCGTTTGTGTGGGTGTAGATCTGGGTGCTGGCGAGTGACGCATGGCCCATCAGCGCCTGAATGTCGATCAGGTCGATGTCATTGCCGTGCAGCAGCGTGGCAAAGGTGTGGCGGAGTTTGTGGGGAGAGATCGTGCGCTGGGTGAGGCCGGCCTTGAGGGCACATGCCTTGACGATGTCTTCCACCGCCCGGCCCGTCAGCCGGCGTCCCTTGAGATTCAGGAAGACGGCCTTCTCGCCAGGCACTGGTTGTCGTTCGGAATCCTGTAGCATTGTCTTCAGGGCTCCGGTCACACGCTCATTGAGGGGGACGAGCCGCTCTTTCCGTCCCTTGCCAAATACCCGCATCTGCGCGCGAGGGAAGTCGATGTCGAGGGTGTTCAACCCGACCAATTCCGAGAGGCGCACGCCGGTGTAGGCCAGCGTGACGAGGATGGTGAAGTCGCGTCGCCCGGCGGTCGTCGTTTGGTCCGGTGCGGCGAAGAGACGGTCGACTTCCTCGCGTGTGAGGTAGATGGGAAGTCGCCTTGGGAGCTTGGGCTGTGCGAGTTCTTCCGTCGGGTTTTCGGCGAGGTGGCCCTCCTGCACACACCAGTTGAAGAGCACGCGCAGCGACGCGGCGGCGCGGTTGATGGTGGGGGGCTTGCAGCCGCGCTCGGCGCGCAGGTGTCGCAGGTAATCCTGCACGAGTTCCTTGCCGAGGCGATAGATGGGGATGCCGTCGCTTTCCGCGAGGGTTTCCCGCGCCCACGCGTCGAAGCGTCCAAGGTCGGCGGCGTAGGCGGCGCGGGTGCGGGGCGCGAGGTTGCGCTCCACCCGCAGCCAGGTGGAGAGGCCCTCGATGGCGTGTTGGAGGAGGAGTGCGCTCATGGGCGAATCAGGCGCACGGTGCGGGAAGACCGGCAACGCGAATCCGATGGGCGAAGTGCAAGGTTGTGCTGCGAAAGAATGAACCACGGAGTCGCGAAGGGCACGGAGAAAAGCGATGACGGATAGCGGGATGCGCGGGATGCAAACTCCATTGATGTGGCCTTGTTCTCCGTGCTCTCCGTGACTCCGTGGTCCTCTTCCCATTTCTTCGGGGGGAAGCAGCCCCTCCCGTCACTCTTGCCCGGCGGCTTTGTCATTGGACTTGACGGCAGGGCTAAAAATTACTCATTGCGGGGACCAAGTATGAAGGGTTTTTCGTCCGCATGCCGGGCGGTGCCCCATTCCATGCAGGACCGGAGATGTGCCATGAAAAGTCTTGCCACCGCAATCGTCGCGTTTCTCGTCGTCGCCCCGCAAGCCCTCGACGCCGCCGCCTACATCAAGTTCGACGGGATCGATGGGGAATCCCAGGCGCCCGGGCGCGGCGGCTGGATCGAGATCGAGTCCTTCTCGTGGGGAGCGGCCTCTCCTTCCAACTCCTGTCATCCCGGCGGTCCGAGGCCCGTGTCGGCGAGCGAACTGACCATCGTCAAGCAATTCGACAAATCCTCGCCACAGATGATGAAAACCGTCATGACGGCATGGGAACCCGCTCCTCTACTTGTCATGGAGTTTGATGCCGTCGTCGGGGACGGATCGGTGAAGACGTATCTTCAAATCAAGCTGTCCGATGTCCTCGTCTCAAACTACTCGACAGGGGGATCGAATCAGGACAGGCCGACGGAGAGTTTCTCCCTCAGCTTCTCCGCCATTCGCTACACCTATTTCCGGTACGATGCGGCTGGCAAGTTTATCGAGGTAGTCACGGAAGGAGCGGCGGTTTGCGACGGCGCGGTGATTCCGCCGCCCGGTGTGCCGGGCACTCCCGTCAGCGACAGCTTCACGATCTCCGATTCGTTGGGCGACGAGCGGACCGTGACGGCGGGCGTGGTGGCCGAGTAAGTTTATCGTGAGCCTTGCTGCATCAAACCGGGTCGGCCCCCTCGCCGGTCCGGTTTCGTTTGCCCCCATGCGCCGCGCCGGCGGCTGGTGTTGCCGACATTCTCCAAAGGAATTCCGGCGCGCCATGACAGACTATTTCCCCGGTGTCGATCGCATCCCCTTCGAGGGACCTGGCTCTGACAACCCCCTCTCCTTCAAGCACT
>CAYTRP010000622.1:0-2080 GCA_964440195.1 uncultured Candidatus Sumerlaeota bacterium | reverse complement strand
GCTCCCAATGCCCGGCTGCGCGGAGACGAACTGCTGCAGGCCGGCCCGGTAGGACAGTGCGTACCAGATTCCCCCGAAGGCCAGCGCCACGATCGCGAGATAGGTCAGGGGCCGGGCGCGCCAACGGCGAAACTCGGCGCGAATGATCGGGTTGATCACGATTCCCGCATAGCCCGGGCTCAGGGGCTCCGCCCTCTCGCGCGCCAACTCCCGTGCCTCCGTCCCCTCAATTGCCGTTGACGGTTCGGCAGGGTTCGATGCCGCCTCGCCCGCTTTCATCGACTCCTCACTCATCATCCACCTATCTCATGAGCCACTTGGTCATCTTTGATCTCGACGGAACGCTTGTCGACGCTTTCCGTGACATTCAGGCAGCCGTCAACGCGATGCTCGCCTCCCACGGCTACCCGACGCATGATATTGCCACCATTCGGGGATTCGTTGGCAATGGCGTTGTCCGCTTGGTTGAACGGTGCCTTCCCCCGGAGGGGGCAAGGCATCTCGATGAATCCGTTGCCTTCGTCCGCAAGTATTACGAGGAACATCCCGCCGATCATGCCGCCCTCTATCCGGGTGTGAAGGACGGTTTGCAGCGGTTGAAGGCCGCCGGAGTCAAGATCGCCATCCTCAGCAACAAGCCGCATGAGATCACCCTGGTCCTGGCCAATCGCCTTGGACTCGACCGCCTCGCGCACCTTGTGATGGGCGAGCAGCGCGGCATTCCCATGAAGCCCGACCCAACGACTGTCCTGATGATCAGGGAGGAACTCGGGACCGAGACCCTGAGCATCGTCGGGGATGGGCTTCCCGATGCGCAGTTGGCCCGAAATCTCGGCGCGCGATTTGTCGGCGTGGACTGGGGAATCGGCACGAGAGGCCAGCTTGAGGAATATGGCCCTGTCGTGTCCTCGTTCGGCGAAGTGACGGAACTTCTGTTGGCACCCAGCGAGTAGGTTTGCATTCCCTCACTCCGGGTCGTTTGCAGTTGTCCCAACTTGCCCGCCGGAGATAGGCTTCTCTCTGACAACTACCACGTCAGAAGGAGCAAACTCATGTCCACCACCACGACGACGCGCCTGTTGGGCCGGCTTCCCAAGGTCGGCATTCGCCCGGCCATCGATGGGCGATATGGAGGCGTGCGCGAGTCCCTCGAGGCGGTGACGCTTGCGATGGCCCACGGCGCGGCGGATCTCGTCTCGCGCGAGTTGCGCCATCCCGGCGGCGAGCCTGTCGAATGCGTCGTGCCCGGCCACTGCATCGGCGGCGTGGCGGAATCCGCGCGCATGGCCGATTTGTTCGAGCGCGAGGGAGTGGCTGTTTCGCTGACGGTGACGCCCTGTTGGTGTTACGGATCGGAAACGATGGACATGAATCCCCTCTGGCCAAAGGCCATCTGGGGTTTCAACGGCACCGAGCGCCCCGGAGCCGTTTACCTCGCGGCGACTCTCGCCGCCCACAATCAAAAGGGCCTTCCCGCCTTTGGCATCTACGGACGGGACGTGCAGGACGCGGGTGACGCGACGATTCCCGAGGATGTTCGCGAGAAGTTGCTCCGATTTGTTCGCGCGGGAATTGCGGCGGCCACCATGCGGGGTCGAAGCTATCTCGCCATGGGAAGCGTTTCCATGGGCATTGCCGGCTGCATGACCGATTATCGTCTGTTCGAGAAAACCCTCGGAATGCGCGTGGAGACGGTGGACATGTCGGAGTTTGTCCGCCGGTTCGAGCGGCAACTCTATGACCATGACGAGTACGCGCGTGCCTTGGCCTGGACGAGGGCCAACTGCGTCGAGGGGAGGGACTACAATCCGCCCGAGAGGCAGATGTCGCGCGCGGAGAAGGACAAGGCCTGGGAGACGTGTGTGAAGATGGCACTCATCGGCCGCGACCTGATGGCCGGCAATCCGCGGTTGATCGAGATGGGATACAACGAAGAGGCGCAGGGCCACAATGCCTTGGCGGCGGGATTCCAGGGCCAGCGCCAGTGGACCGATCACTTCCCCAACGGCGACTTCATGGAAGCGATCCTGACCTCCAGCTTCGACTGGAACGGCGTGCGGCAACCTTTCATGCTCGCCAC
>CAYTRP010000621.1:0-2080 GCA_964440195.1 uncultured Candidatus Sumerlaeota bacterium | reverse complement strand
CGGGAATTGGCGAAGTCGGGATCCGTTCGCGGATCGCTGGAATTGCAGTACCGCGAGATGACCGACATCGTGCTCTTCTGCCGTGACGAGTGTCCGGGAATTCGCGGGGTTTTCGTGAATGGGCACCTCTACCACAATGCGGGTGCCTCCATCGTGCAGGAGTTGGGCATCCTGCTCGCCGTCGGCGCGGAGTACGTCCGCGAGCTGATGAAGCGCGGTGTGCCGGCGAACGACGCGGGACTTGGCATGATCTTCAGCGTCTCGATTTCCACGAACTTCTTCATGGAAATCGCCAAGCTGAGGGCGGCGCGCATGCTGTGGGCAAAGGTCATGACGGCGTTCGGCGCCGACATCGGGGACGCGCTCAAGATGTTCCTTCACGCGCGGACGAGCACGTTCACGAAGACGATCCATGACCCGCACACCAACATCCTGCGGAATGCCGTCGAAGCCTTCGCGGGCGCGGTGGGGGGCTGCGACTCGATGTATGTCGCGCCCTTCGACGAAACCGTCGGCCGCGCCGATGAATTCGGCATGCGCGTCGCCCGCAACCAGCAGCTCCTGCTTCAGGAGGAAGCCCATCTGAACAAGGTGGTCGATCCCTCGGCGGGAAGCTACTACGTCGAGCATTTGACCAACTCCATCGGCGAGGCCGCATGGACCTTCTTCCAGGAGATCGAGGCCCATGGCGGGATGGTGGCGGCCCTCAGGGAGGGCTGGCTGCAGAAGCAGATCTCCGAGTCCGCGACGCGCAAGCGCAAGATGGTGACGCAACGGCGCCAGACCATCGTCGGCGTGAGCAACTATGCGGATCCCAAGGAGCGCAAGATCGCCAAGCAACATTTGGCGCGGGCGGAGTTCGTGGAGGAAAGACGACGCCGGCTGGCGCGTCTCAAGTCGGTCAGACAAAACGCCTATGTAAGGGACCTGTTGGAAAACCTGACCGGGATTGTGGCTGGAAACCCCGGAAACCTCGTCGATCAGGCAGTGGAGGCCGCGAGGGAGGGAGCCACCATCGGCGAGATGACAAGGGCCTTTGTTGCCGGCTCGGAAGGCGAGGGCATTCAAGTGGAACCCATCAAGGCGGAGCGGGCCTCGGTGCCCTTTGAGCGGTTGAGAGCCCGTAGCGACGATTGGGCGGCAAGGCACGGCGGCTTGCCCAGGGTTCTTTTGGTGGCGATGGGCCCACTCGCCATGCGGCGCGCGCGCGCGGACTTTTGCTGGGGATTCTTCGGGGCCGGGGGATTCGAGGTCATGGAGCCCACGGTCGGCGATGTCTCCTCGGCCGTCAAGGCAGTCACCGGGAGTGGCGCCCTTGTGGCCGTCCTGTGCAGCGACGATGCGTCCTATCCGGCCATGGTGAAGGAGTTCGCCCCCGCGATCAAGGCCGCGCGGCCGGACGTTCCGGTCTACGTGGCAGGATATCCCGCCGATGTCGTCGAGCAACTCAAGGCGGGCGGCGCCGACGGCTTCGTCCACATCAAGGCCGATGTGGTGGAAACCCTCGAGGCGCTGCAGAAGCGCCTGGGCATGTAGGGCAAAGACCTTCCCCGCGGGCGCGCCAATGACCCGAAAGGACACGAGAACGTGACGGTTGACTTCACAAAGATTCCCTACGGATTCCATGAATTTGCCCCCGGGTCGATGGACGATTGGTCCAAGGCGGGGGGAAACCTGGCAAGGGCTTGGGACACCCCCGAGCGCGTGGCGGTCAAGCCGCTGTACACCGTGGCGGACCTCGAAGGGATGGAGCATCTCGACTATCTCTCCGGCATTGCGCCGTACCTGCGCGGTCCCTATGCGACGATGTACACGACGAAGCCGTGGACGGTGCGCCAGTACGCCGGTTTCTCGACGGCCGAGGAGTCCAATGCCTTCTACCGCCGCAACCTTGCCATGGGCCAACGCGGGCTCTCCGTCGCGTTTGACCTGGCGACCCATCGCGGGTACGACAGCGATCATCCGCGCGTGGCGGGCGATGTCGGCAAGGCGGGCGTCGCCGTCGATTCCATCCTCGACATGAAGATCCTGTTCGATGGGATCCCGCTGGACAAGACATCCGTGTCGATGACGATGAACG
>CAYTRP010000620.1:0-2085 GCA_964440195.1 uncultured Candidatus Sumerlaeota bacterium | reverse complement strand
CCCTCCGCCGCGAACGCTCCCCGCGCCTGGCGCCCATCCCTCGCGGCCTCGAATTCCAGCCGTGCCTGAAGAAGCAACTGCACGAAACCATTCAATGTCGTCAGGATCCGGAACGCGTTGCCTCCACGCTCCTCCCACTCGCGCACGAGCCGGATCGCCTCGTCGGCGCGCCGCGCGAACAATGCATCCTCCAGTGCCCAATCCACGCGCTTCTCGCTGAACTCCCGCGCGTCGCCCAGGCGCTGCACCAACTGATAAGCACTGCTGGTCTTCGAGACGCGCTTGCGGTCGTCGTCCTCGTTGAAAACGAAGATCAGCACGTTTTCCGAATCGCCGCCCGAATCGCGAATGTAGTCCTCCAGCATGGCGCACGCGTCGCGGGTGGCGGCGCCCTTCTTGGCACCCTTCTTGGCGGCACTCTTCGCCTTCGCCTCGCGAACGCTCCCTTCTTTCCCCGAGCGGAAATCCGACAGATCCCACACCACGACGACCCGCTTTTGATCCGGGACGAGGGACATGGTCCCCAACTCCTCGACGATCTGGCCCGCACACCGGTCAAGCTGCAGCGGCTGGTTCCCGGGCCCGCGCACATCCACCACCTCGCCGTCCTCCTCCCCGTTGGGGAGGTGGTGGCGAATCAGCGCGAAGCGCGCTTCATTCACGCGCGCTTCGTCATTTCCATGAACCAGGTGAACGGCGATGGGCATGGGGCACCACGAACCGGGATCAGGTCACTGAGTCCCGGTCTCTCCCTCCGGCACTTGCGCGGGCTCCGTTTCCGGCGCGGGTGCTTCCGGGGCCGGAGCCTCTTCCATGACGGGAAGCGGCTCTGCCGGGGATTCTTCCACCAAGTCATCCAGATTCCACATTGCCGGCTCCGTCCGGGCCGGGACGGGGGGAGCCGTAATCTCGCCTGATTCATAGCGCCGTCTCAGGCGTTGCTTGGCGGCTTCGCTGAACCCCTCCAGTGCCTCGTCGCTCAATTGGCCTTCTTCGAGCATCTGCTGGCGCAGGCCTTCGCCGTAGAGAGCATCCAATTCCTCCTGCTTGCGGCGGGTCGAGGCTTCGAGATCCGGCGTCGGCGGATCGGTCGGGACCCAGCGCCGCTGGACCTCCTTTTCGCGCAGGAACAGTTCGTCGTCCCGGTAAATGTCCACCAGGAAGAAGCCGGTGGCGAAATCCAGCGCTTCCTCGGGGTAGAGTCCCAAATCCAAGGCGAGGAACGGGAGTGCGACCTCGGCACCCACCGAAAACAGGCGCGAGCGGCCATCGTCCCAAGCGGGGAGGTTGCGGATGATCTTGCGGTCCTTCAGGTCCGTCCACGGGGTGTTGCCTTCGAGATACTCGTTCCCCCAAAGCGGCATCATCTGGTTGGCCGAGGCATAGAAAATGGAAACCCCGCCCTCGGTTCTCCGCTCGCGAACCGCGCCGATTCCACGGCGGTCAAGCCCGACATAGGTACCGTTGTAGTGTACAAAGCCCACCTGCGCCAGCGAGGTCGCCCGCGCCTTGACGCCGTAGCCGCGCCCGCTCAGGGGGAGCCCAGCCCGAAGGCGGAAGATGTCCACGAAGTCATTCACCCGGTCCTTGCCATATTGGCCGACATCGGCAACGGCCGGTGTGGCCAAACCCAAGGCCACTGCCGCCACGAGACACCCCGCCAACCACTTCAGGCCGCCCGGCCGGTGCATTCCTTGGTTCGCCATCGCGCTGGATCTCCTGCCAAAAATGAGGACTACGGCCATCGGACCGTTCGAGGGAGCCGCAGGTTAGGAACCAGCCCCCACGATGACAAGCCTTGATCGCCTGATCCGTTCGGTCTGGATGCGCCTCGCGGATCCGCGAGGCGCGGGCGGTGGATGAGGCAGGAGGTTCTCCAAGGTTGCGAGTTCTTCGTTGGTGCCGGGCGGCGGGGGAGTGGCGCGAGTGACGCAGTGACGCAGTGACGCGGCTTTTTGGAGTCGGAAAATTTCGGAGTGAGTGTCCGTGGGGGCGTTTTTGGGATGTTTTGGTACTTTTCCGACGTTTTTGGGGAGAGGGAATGAAGTTCCGAGTTCCGGGTTCCGCGTTCTTCCTCCTTCGCCA
>CAYTRP010000619.1:1748-2088 GCA_964440195.1 uncultured Candidatus Sumerlaeota bacterium | reverse complement strand
TCGGATGAGCGACGAGGTGCTTGAACAGTACGTCCGCCAGGTCATCCAATCCCAGGACACCCCCGAGATCCACTTCACCTGGCAGGGAGGCGAGCCCACCCTGCTCGGTGTCGACTTCTTCCGGCGGGCCGTGATCCTCCAGGAAAAGCTCGCCGACGGCCGCGTCATCCACAACTCCTTCCAGACAAACGGCGTCCTGCTGAACAGGGAGTGGGGAGAATTTCTCGCCTCCAATCGCTTTCTCGTCGGGATCTCCATCGACGGCCCCGCCGAACTCCACGACGCCTACCGGCTCGACAAGGGCGGCCGCCCCACCTTCGCCCGCGTCATGTCCGGCCTT
>CAYTRP010000619.1:420-1738 GCA_964440195.1 uncultured Candidatus Sumerlaeota bacterium | reverse complement strand
CTTCCTCAAGCAGATCGGCTCCGCGTATCACCAGTACATTCCCCTCGTCGAGCGCGAACCCGGCGAACGCGCAACTCGGATGGGACTCTCACACGCCGAGCCCCCCAACGACGACACCGCCCCGGGTCCCGTTACCTCCTGGAGTGTCCCCTCGCTCCAATGGGGCCGCTTCCTCGCCACGATCTTCGACGAATGGGTACGGTACGACGTCGGCCGGATCTTCGTCAATCACTTCGAGAACACGCTCTCCGCCGTCTACGGCATCGAGCCCGCCATGTGTGTCTATCGCGAGACATGCGGGACGGCCCTCGTCATCGAGCACAACGGCGACGTGTATTCCTGCGACCACTTCGTCTATCCCCAGTACAACCTCGGCAACATCCTCACGACGTCCCTGCGCGAGATGGTCGATTCACCGCGCCAGGTTGCCTTTGGCGACGCCAAGGCCGCATCCCTGCCCGCCTATTGCTGGCGCTGCGAGTTCGTCACCGCCTGCCACGGCGAATGCCCCAAGCATCGTTTCATCGCCGCGCCCGATGGCGAGCCGGGCCTCAATTATCTCTGCGCCGGCCTGAAACACTACTTCGCCCACGTCTGGCCCACCCTGCAAACCCTTGCCGCCATCATCCGCCAGGGCAAGGACCCCGCCACCATCATGCCGATGATGCGCGGCAATCGTCGCTGAACGTCACCCCTCCACCAACCGCCGCAACTCCGCCAGCACCGCCAGCGCCTCCAGCGGCGTCAGCCGGTTCGGATCCAACTGCTTCAACCTCTCCACCGCCGCATGAGGCGCTGCCGTGTCGAACAGCGACAACTGACGCTCCTTCCACGGCTCCGCCTCCGGCAGGATTCGCGGCCGCTTCTTTCCCTTTGAGCCACCCGTCTCGACTGCCTCGCCCGTCGCCACGCGCGGCGCCACCGCCTCCCCCTTGTCCAGCAGGGACAGGATCTCCCGCGCGCGATCCACGACTGTCCCCGGCACCCCGGCATACTCCGCCGCATGCACGCCATAGCTCCGATCTGTCGAGCCCGGCAGGACCTTGAACAGGAACGTGATCCGCTCCTCCTGCTCCAACACCGCGACATGCAGGTTCCGCAAGTGGGGGAGGGCACCCTCCAATCCCGTCAGTTCATGATAGTGCGTCGCGAACAACGTCCTCGGCCGGCGGCCCGGCGTGTTGTGCAGCGACTCGCAAATCGCCCACGCGATCGCCAACCCGTCGTAGGTGCTCGTGCCGCGACCGATTTCGTCCAGTATGACAAGCGAATCGTCCGTCGCATGCCGCAGGATGTTTGCCGCCTCGGTCATCTCCAC
>CAYTRP010000619.1:0-410 GCA_964440195.1 uncultured Candidatus Sumerlaeota bacterium | reverse complement strand
CGGCCAGTCCACGTTTCTCGTGGACTGGCCGCGCGCCAGGTGATCCATCGCCCCCACACGCGTGAAGATCCTGTCAAACACGCACAGCCGCGCCTCTCTTGCCGGGACAAAGCCGCCCACCTGCGCCATCAGGCTGATGAGCGCCGCCTGCCGGATGTACGTCGACTTGCCGGCCATGTTCGGGCCCGTGATCAGCGCGAGCCGCGCCTCCCGTTCACCCAGCATCAGGTCATTGGCCACAAACGGCGGATTCGGTTGAATGGCTTCGATGACGGGGTGGCGCCCATCGATGATCTCATGGCGCCCGTCATCACTGAATCGCGGGCGGGCATAGCGATGCTTCACCGCCGCTTCCGCCAGCGACCGCAGGCAATCCACCGCCGCCAGCACCGACGCGTTGTGCAGCAGGT
>CAYTRP010000618.1:0-2104 GCA_964440195.1 uncultured Candidatus Sumerlaeota bacterium | reverse complement strand
GACGCGGACAGGGGCACGGGCGCACCGCTATTGTTGACCGCGAGATTCCATGAACCCCGGGCTCCATCGAGAAGGTCCTGGCGATCCGTGGCAGTCGCACTCTGCGTGATCATCGCGAAAAGTCCTATCAGAAAAATGATCCTCAATTGCCCACCTCTTGACTTCTTGAGGGGCGGGCGCTTTCCGCAAAGGCCTTGGCCCCATCGAAGAGTCCCATCGCACCCGCTGTGCCGTACAGGGAAGGAAACCACCCCGTATTGTCGAGAGAATCGAAATCCCAGTAACCCGCGCATCCCTCCGCCAGCTCCTCGGACATACCTTGGCCCCACAGCACCCTGACTTCCTCGGCACTCAATGCGCGGCTCCAGATTCCCACTTCATCCATCAGCCCGATGAAGGCGTCGGAAGCGGATGATCCGGCGGCAAAACCGATGCGCAGTGGCCCATTGCCATTCTGGGCGGGCAAATCCACGACATCTCCCAGCCGGTGAATCTCTTCCCCATCGCGATAGAGCCTGATCTCTTTCCTCTCGCTGTCAAACACGCCTGCCACGAATGTCCATTCGCCGGTGGAGGGCACCGTCCCGGCACCGGAGGAAGCCCCCGCGAATCCGGACTCGGTCTTCATGTAGAATTCAAGTGAGTTGCCGCCCAGCAGGTTCAATCCGTAATGAAAGCCCCGCCTGCTGTCCGCTTTCGCCACGAGGTTGCGCTTGAATGCGCCAAACTCCGGTTGCGCAAGGAACCAGCACGCCATCGTAAACGACCCTGACATCTCAAAGGCCGGAACCGCCTCCGTGTAGCCGTTTGCATTCGGCAGTGGAAAGACAACCGAGCCGCCGGGACGCGATTGGTCTGGCACGCGATCCAGCGGCGACGCGGGAGGGAGGGGTTCCACGCCGGAATAGAGCGGCCGTAATTCGTGCACGGCGATGTCGCGCACCGCAAAGCTCCCGCCGTTCGTGAAAAATCCGACGCTCGAGGCGCCGCTTGCCGGGAATTGGTGAGCGCGCGAAACAAGAGAGTATCGCCCGTCAACAAAGACCTCGACGATGTCCCCATCCACAAAGACACGCAATTCCATCTCGCGGTTGCGTGGAATTTCGGCATGATGCGTGGCGAGACTCCGGTGGCTGTCCAGATGCTGACGGATCTGAAAGCGACCCAGGTCCGGCGACAGAACCACTTCATAGCCGGTGAATGAGGTATCGCCTGCCCGGAAAAAGACGCCCGTCTCGCGGCAATCCTCGCCCAGCGTGACAATCGCCACGACTTCGAACCGTTCGTGGCTTCCCGGCAGCCACAGCCGCGAAAAACCGCTGCCGGGCGGCGTGCTCCATACGCCCCCGACCTCATCCCATCTGCCTTCCAGCTTCGCGGGCTTGTCATCCGGGCCGACGGTCTGCTTCTCCCTCAGGCCAGCCAGTTCCTTGGGCGCCCGAACGAAGAGGGTTCCATCCTCGTCTGCATGGATCTCCCTCGGGAATGTCAGGTGACCGGCCCATTGGGTATTCTCAAAGTCCCGTCGGTTTGCAAACGTCGGCACCCATGACCACATCAATCGGCGTGAACCATCCCCGGCTGAATTGGGTGCGGGAAAAACCTCCCCGTCAAATCCATCGGTCTTCCCTCTTCGCCACGGTCCGTCGGGCGTATCCGAGACGCGGTAAATGCCAGGACCGACTCGAAACGTTCCGGGACTACCAACCAAGTAGTAATGATCGCCCATCCGAAACATCTCGGGACATTCCGGCTCGCCCATGTTGCCGGGGCTGTAGAGGACCTCCGGGGGCGACCAGGAGATCAGGTCCGTCGAACGCAAGGAAGCAAAGGCTCCCGTCTCCCAATTCGGCCTTTCACGGTTCAATCGGACAGTCACGAGCATCCGGTAATCCCCCTCGCCGACCTTGAAGATCGCGGGGTCTCGCATGCGGGCGAACTGCTCGCGAGTGTAGGGCACCACGGGCGAGGCGTCGTGCCGCTTCCAGTGCAGGCCATCGGTGCTCGTCGCCAGGTCAAAGCCATGCGAGCTATTGTAGAAGGCGTACAGCAGGTCTTGCTCGGCGTGCATCGCAATCAGCCACCACGTCCGGCTCGCGTCATC
>CAYTRP010000617.1:866-2112 GCA_964440195.1 uncultured Candidatus Sumerlaeota bacterium | reverse complement strand
GAACGTCACGTCGCGCGCGAAACTCGTCTGCGCCACCTGGCGCACGCGGTCCAGGACTTCATGGATATTCACCGGCGCGCGGGTGAAAGCGCGCGTATCGCCGAACGATTCCATCCGGTCGATCAGTCCGCGCACACGGTCCGTCTCGTCGATGATGAGCTTGGTCAGCGCGCGGTCTTCGGCGGGAAGATTTTCCTCGATCAGCTGCGCCGCGCCGCGTATGCCGGCGAGCGGATTCTTGATTTCATGCGCCAGAACTTCGGCCATGCCGTGCATCGAGCGCACCGCGCCGCGATGCAGGAGCTGCCGGTCGATGCGCTGTGCCAGGCTGCGTTCCTGCAGCATCAGCACGACTGCGCCTTCCGGCTCGTTCAGCGGCGTAATCAACACGTCGGCGATGCGTTCGCCATGACGCGGCGTGGTGAGATCGACATTGCGTTCGCTCACCGAGGCGAAGCGCTCGCGCGCCTGTTCGATCAGCGGAAACAGCGGACTGCCGAACGGCACGATGTCGGTCAGCGACAGCTTGAGCAGAAGGCCCGCGCCCGTGTCGAAGAACTGCTCCGCCGCCGGGTTCACGAAGAGCAATTCCTCGCCCGCCCCGACCAGCAAAAGCGGCATCGGCAGCGCCGAGGCGATGGATGCTGTAAGGTGACTTTCCAAAGGAAATTGCGGTTTTGTGCCTGAAATGCCCATAATCTAGGCAATATATGCACATGACCAATTAATAGGCAAATACGTCAACTGGCCTATGTGGCAACAGGGACTTCCGCCTGCTCGCGCATTCCGGTCTAACAGCCCGCAGGCCAACTTCCGAGTCTTTCCTCTTCATGCCGACGATTGCAGTTCTGATTGTTGCGGCTGGCAAAGGCGAACGCGCGGGCGGCGCCGTTCCCAAGCAATACCAGTCCCTTTCCGGCAAGCCCGTGCTGCGCCGCAGCCTCGAAGCCTTCGCCGGCCGGGTTCAGCTCATGCAGGTCGTGATCGGCCCGGACGACGAGGATCTCTACGCAAAGGCCGTCGCAGGCCTTTCCGTTCTTCCGGTTCTGGCGCGTCGGGCCGCCCGCCAGGGTTGTAGCCGAGAACGTAGAGCGGCGATGGCTGCTCAAACGCCGTGCGGCCGGACAGGAAGACCTCGCCGCTCTCGTGGTGAAGCTCGACAGGTACTAGCCGTAGAAGCTCGTCGTAGAGAGCTAGTGGCACCGCATTCGCGGTGCTCGGTTCTTTCGTCATCTGGTGGGCTCTC
>CAYTRP010000617.1:0-856 GCA_964440195.1 uncultured Candidatus Sumerlaeota bacterium | reverse complement strand
CCGGTGCGTGCCGCCACGACGGCGGAGCCGATGGTCCCTCTGGTCAGGCTGCGGTCTTCCTCCGGCGGGCCGCCACCATGACTCCGAGGAGGGTCAGGATGCCGAGGCCCAGGTACGCGGCCGCTTCGCCGCTGCCGGTAGCCGACTGCGCCCCTGTTGCAGGCACGCCCGGAGCGGGAGCACCCGGAGCGGGGGTGCTGGGTGCAGCCGCTGCGTAGGTGAGCTCCGCCGAGGCGACGTTGTTGGTCGCCACCGCGTCGGGGTCATTGCCGACCACGCGCGCGGTGTTGGTGACCGTGCGGGAGAGGTTCGATGGTGCGGTCGCCTCGATGGTGATCGTGGCCGTCGCGCCCACCGCGAGGGCGCCGCCCTCGACCGTGACCTTCTGGCCCGCCACCGAGGAGGTGACGCCGCCGGACGCGCTGATCTCGGTGAATCCTGCCGGGAGGTCGTCCGTGACCGTCCAGCCGGTGGAGGGGTTCCCGCCGTTGTTCGTCACCACCAGCGTCCAGCGCGCCCGCTTGCCCTGGTCGATCTTCGCCGCGGCCTTGCTGATCGACAGGTCGACGGTGCCGGGGATGGCTGCTCCGTCGTTCTGCCCGGAGCCCGCACCTCCCGACGAGTTGATCGTGGTGATGCTGGGCGACGCCGCGCCGGGGTTCGCGACGCGGATCCGGATCACCAGCCCACTGTTGTTGTAGGAGAAGCCCAGGTCGCCGTTGCTGAAGGTCCAGGCAGCGCCGGCCTGGTCGTTGGCAGTGCTGTCAGCACCGGCCGGCACCGGGAATGTGGTGGCGGTGCCGGTGTTCGGGTCGATCCGCGAGAACGCGGTGTCACCGAGCGCCCACAGGTATCC
>CAYTRP010000616.1:0-2114 GCA_964440195.1 uncultured Candidatus Sumerlaeota bacterium | reverse complement strand
GCCGCCGAAATGGACAGCCAGCTTCCCGAGCGCGTGAAGGAAGAGCGCAACCAGCGCCTGCTCGAAGTCGTCAACGAAATCGCCATCGCGAAAAACCGCGCCCTCGTCGGCACCATCCGGAAAGTCCTCTGCGAAGGCCCGAGCAAGACGAACAAGCAGCGCCTTACCGGCCGCACCGATACGAACAAGATCCTCATCTTCGACGGCGACGCACACAAGCTCACCGGCCAGCTCCTCGACATCCGCATCGAGGAAAGCACCGGCTTCACGCTCTACGGCAGCGTGGTGTAGGGAGCACGGCGCGGGGTTTGACGGCACTGTCACCCTTCCTGTTTCAAGGCAACTCCTCCAAATCCTGCAAATCCTTCAGTCGTCCGCTGGCCCGCTTGTTGATTTTCAGATCTTCCAAACCGATGAAGGGAACATCCATGCTGCCGATCCTCGCGAAGACACGGCGGGGATAACACTCGGCAAAGTTCACTCCCGGAATGCGGGTGAACAGCTCCAGACGCATCGGCTCGAAACCCATGCGGATGATTTGTTTCCCGTCCGTAATCATTCCGGTCGTCACATCATCTCCGTGGAAGCCGAAATCGCGCAACGTCCGCACTACTCTCTCCGCATTGTCCGGTGAGGAATCCACCCACAAGTCCATATCGCCCGTATAGCGCGGACGGGAATGGTGTACCACGGCATAGCCGCCAATCACCATGAATCGCACCTCATGGTGCAGGCACAACTTCAAGAACTCTCTGAAGTCTTTTGCCAGCTTGATCCTCGCCATAAAGTTGTTCGCGCAGCATTTCGAGACCATTCAACCGCTCCGCTGGTGTAGCCGCATGCCAGTACGCCCGCGTTTGCGCCTCCGCCTCGGCGAAACTGTCCACCTTCTCCAGCGTCCAGCGGGCGCGGCGAGCACGGGCTTTTTCGGCGGCGGTCATGAGTCCACGATGGCCGGAAAGGGACGAAATGTCGAGCCCGCGTCAGCCATACGATACGCATGCCCCATCCACGAGCCGGATGAGGAGCCGCGCAAACGCCGGCGATCTTATGAAATCCCCGGCACCGGGGGTGTTCGCAACTCATGTGGGACATAACGAATTTTGTGTCTTGTGGAGCGACCGGCATCGGAACCACCCTGTGAAATCCTGGATCACCGCTTCATTCAGTCATGCAAACATCGAATATCCCCCGCCTGCTGGCTCTGGTCTGCCTGTTCATGGGACTCCTGCCGGGCTTTCCGATTCTTCACGCCGCACCGGGAGACCTCGATCCGCTCGATGTCCCCATCGCCGGCGGCACCATCCTGACCACGGTGGTGCAGCCGGATGGCAAGATCCTCGTCGGGGGCTCCTTCACCTCGGTGCTGGGCGAACCGAGAAACAGGATCGCCCGGCTCCATGCGGACGGCACCCTGGACGCGGACTTCAATCCGAACGCGAACAACACCGTCGAAAGCATCGTGGTGCAGGGGGACGGGAAGATTTTGCTCGGGGGTTTCTTCATCACGCTCCAGCCGGACGACTCCGCGCCGCCCGTCACCCGCCGGCGCATCGCCCGGCTCCAAGCGGATGGCACGCTCGACATGGCCTTCGATCCCAATGCGAACCGGGAGGTCCTCAGCATCGCCGTGCAGGAGGACGGACAGATCCTGATCGTAGGCCGGTTCGGCTCGCTTCAGCCGAACGGCGCAGCCGCGGCGAGCACTCGCACGCGGATCGCGCGGCTCCATCCCGACGGCACTCTGGAAGAGGGTTTCGCTCCCTCTGTGGCGGGGGGCGATATTTACACCCTCACGATGCAAGGGGACGGAAAGATCCTCGTCGCGGGCGACTTCCGCAGCATCGGCAGCACTTCCCGCAGGGGCAGTGCGCGGCTGAATGCCGACGGCACGTTGGATACGAGCTTCAACTCAGCCGTGTCCACCGTCGTCAACAGTATCGCGGTGCAGGCGGACGGGAAGGTTCTGATCGGGGGCGACTTTTTTGGCATCGCGCGATTGAATCCCGACGGTGCGCGGGATACAGGCTTCAATCCCAACGCGAACGGCAGAGTCTACAGCATGGCCGTGCAGGCGGACGGGAAGATCCTGATCGCCGGTTTCTTCACCTCGC
>CAYTRP010000615.1:0-2117 GCA_964440195.1 uncultured Candidatus Sumerlaeota bacterium | reverse complement strand
CGTGCCCTGCTTGAAGCCCGCCTGCCCCGGCTTGCCGCTGCTCACCAACTGGTCGGCCTCGATCAACAGCGCGCAATACACCGAAGGCTCCAGCGCCTCGGCCTCCACGTCGTTGATCTCGAACAACTTCAGGTCGTCGTCGGTCAGCAACCGGTCGAACTTCCCGATCCACGGACCGGGATCGGAAATCGTCGTGAAGACCGGGGCGCTGATGATCGTGGGAAAAATCGTCACCGTCTGGAAGCCAAGATAGTACCTGCCGCCCGCGTTGTAGTCCCGGGTTTCCGCCACGCCCGACGAATAATTCATCGTCATCGGCTTCGTTCCCGTGATGATGTGCGTCACGCGTCGCTCGGGGCCCGCGTTTGCAAGGCACACGATCGACAGCGACGTCCACGCGCTCGTCAGCGCCCACGTCACCGGGTCGACCGCCCAGTAGGGCCGGGCCGCGAAGAACGGGATCGTCGGCGGAAGAAACGGGTTGGTGATCGCGACCGGACCCGGGGTCCAATAGACCCGCACGTCCTCCGGCGGATCGGTGAACTCGTCCATGCGCGCCTTGATGTCGTCCTTGAAGTAGCTGATCGGCTCCTTCTTGAGGTAGTGCTCGTTCAGCATCCCGGCCTTGTTCGCCGAGAAGGCCTTGTCGGCCCACAGCGTGAAGCCCGGATCGACCTTGATCTTCAGCGGCGTGTACGCCCCGCGAGGCTTGTTCGCCTCCTCCAGGATGTGCGGCATCACCGTGTACCACGGCCGGGCCGCGAAGAAGTGAACGTCGTCCTGCGAATACGCGTACAGCGTGTTCAGGTTGTTCGCGACGTCGCGCGCGTCGCTCAGCGTTGTCAGGAACGACCACGACAACTCGTACAGCGGGTCCAGCAGGTCCACCGAGATGCGCGGGGGCCCCGGCCACGAGTCCGGATCCACGTCCTGCGGCGCCGCCTTGTACTCGTTGCCGACCAGGTACGCGAAGCCCAGGTCGATCGGGATCGGGCAGTTGAAGCTGTCGATGTCTTCCTTCTGGTATTCGTCGATGAACTTCATGTTCGCTTCCATCGCCGTCACGTACGCGATGAGCGCGTTGTTCGCGATGATCGCGCGCCGCGTGTACGCGCAATGGTTCAGGAACCGCGCCTGCCACACCGCCGACGAGTACGCCGCCGCGTCCGCCGTCATCTGCAGCCGCGTCTTCTCCACCGCCAGCACGCCCACGTTGTACGTGCTCATCGTCACCTTGAACAGCAGCAGGATCATGATCGCGGTGATGATCATCACCGCGCCGTCCTCGTCCTTCGCAAGGCGGGCCGCCACCCGCCCGGGGGTCGGTCGTCGAGCCATTAGAAGATCACCAGGGTCAGGTAGGAATATCCGCCGCTCTCCATGCCGCGCAGCGACACGCGCCGTCCGTCGCGCTCGAAGATGCGCGCGTCGAGGCTCATGCCCGGCGCATCCAGCCGCCGCCATCCCGCGTCCTGCAACTGCCCCCCGTATCCCTGCACCAGATCCCCGCCGCGCCGCAGGCGAAACGCCAGCGCCACGCCCCCATCCCCGCCACCCGAATGATCGAAGACTTCCGCCGCCACCGGAGGTTCCGGCAGCCCCGCCGCGAGGAAGGAATCCGCCCGATCCGCCTCGCCGCTCCCCTCGAAGGCAAACAAGTCCGTCTCTCCCGGCCCGGAGCCGGGACGCGCGATCAGCACCAACCGGTCCCTGCCCCCTCCCAAGACCCCCTGCACCATGCCAATCCCCGGATGTGCCCGGATTCCCAGCCGATTCCACTCGCGGGCGATTTCGGCTTCCCAGGAACGGCCCGGAGTTGGAACCTTCGTCGACCAGATCGCCATGCCGTTGTACGTCGCGCGCTCGATGGGATAGGACCCAAACGCCCCCAGGGCCTCCGAAACATCCCGGTCGGGACGCGCCCCATTCCCCTCCACGCGCGCCGACTCCGAAAAAATCCGCCCGTACAGCGACTGGTTCACCCCTTCGCTCGCCCGCATCACGCCCCACACATACGAGGCAGGCGCCGCGATCGCCAGAATCGTCCCACAGCACAGCACCTGATAAAAAAGCGCGCGGCCGCCATTCTTCTTCAGCAATCGGTTCGTCGTCTTGTA
>CAYTRP010000614.1:0-2122 GCA_964440195.1 uncultured Candidatus Sumerlaeota bacterium | reverse complement strand
GCGCTCCAGCCAGCCTCGGACGGTTGCCGGAGCGTCCGCAGCAAGCGGCGGACGCCGACACCGGGACGGTGGCCGGGGAGTTGCGACTCCTCGCCGAGGCCTTGAACAAGGCGGCGGAAGAGCGGCGCGGCAACGACGAACGCATCGCCATCGCCGTCCCCAAGCGCAACGTCGAGACATGGATTCACGGATTGTGCGGCGTGGCGGTCGATGAAGAATACAACTTCAAGCGCGATCCGGACGGCAGGGTTGCCACCGTCACGAAAAGGCGCGGGGAGTTGGCCGACTCCCGCATCAGGCCCGCGGCCGGAGCCTTGTACAATTTGACGCGCCGGAATGCCACCGAGCCGCCGGACACCATGCCTGCCTTGCGGGCGGCCATTCCTGAGCTGCGACGGTTGGAAAGTTGAGAGAATATCGGGGACTCCCCACGCGGAATTTTCCCGTCACTCCCCTCCCATGCGGGCGCCAGTGAGGATGGCGTTCAGGGCCGTGTTGATGTAGTAGTTGGAGCGGCCAATCCTGCGCTTTTCGAGGAAGCCGCCTTCGGCCAGGGTGTCGAGGTACTTGGTGGCGGTAAGCCGGGAAACCTTCAGGTCTCGCTCGATGAAGCCGATTTTCGTGTAGGGGTGGGCGAAGAGGCTGTTGATCAAGTCCTGGCTATAGAACCTGTGAGCCGCCCGAATGCGATGCTTGTAATTTAGCATTGATTCATAAATTTCATTGACAGTTGATATTGTTTCTCTCGAAGTCCGCTCTATCACGTCGAGCATGAAAAGGGTCCAGTCCTCCCAGGATTTCTCGTCCCGGACGGCCTGGAGCAGGCGGTAGTAGTCGGCCTTGCGCCGCACGATTTGTCGGCTGTGGTAAAGAATGGGAATGTCGAGCAACCCTTCCTTCACCAGATACAGGATGTTGATGATGCGGCCCGTGCGACCGTTGCCGTCGTAGAAGGGGTGAATGCTCTCGAACTGATGATGAATCACGGCCATCTTGACCAATGGGTCCACCGGAAGGATGGAGGCGTCGTTGATGACCGACTCCAAGTCGGCCATCAAGGCAAGTATCTCGCGGGGATCCTGCGGAGGCGTGTAAATCACCGTTCCCGTCCCGTCTTGCAGGGTCGTGCCCGGCAGCTTCCGAAAACCCGCCGTGTTCTGTTCCAGCTCCCGTTGAATCCCGAGGATATGGTTGTTGGTGAGCAAACCAGTCTGGCGAACAAGATCATAACCCGTCTTCAATGCCTGCCGATAACGGAGCACTTCCTTGGTTGCTGGATTGGACCACTCTTCCGGAAAGGCGTCGTCCTTGAAGAGTTCATCGTGCGTGGTGACAATGCTCTCGATGGCGGAACTGTCCTTTGCCTCCTGCATGGCGAGGGTATTGATCAGAATCCCCGGCTGGGGAATGGACGCGGCGATGCCCTTGAGTTCCGCCAGGGCCCGGCTGGTGGTGCCCAGCTTCCGCAGGATGGCCACCGTCTCAAAAGTTTGCGGGGTCAGGTGATCGCGAATTGGCCGCATGGCCGCGCTCCCATTCCGTCGAAGTGACATGTATAGAAAAACCCGTTTTCCTATACACGTCAAGGACGACCTGTATAGAAAACCCACCTTTCATTTACATGACCCCAGCCACCTTCAGAGAGGGGGTGAAGATCAAAAAAAGCGAAGAGAAAGGAAAAATGGTGCCGTCGAAAGGAGTCGAACCTTCACGGGGTTGCCCCCACACGGACCTGAACCGTGCGCGTCTGCCAGTTCCGCCACGACGGCACAAGGGCCTCTGACCGGGTTCCAAGGAGTGCTGGAAGGCTCGGGCTGGCAGGCACCGCGCCCCCGGGGGCCGTGATGAAGGGGGTTGAGGGACTGCCGCGCAAGGGTTTTTGGACGCGCAACGGAGTTTTGCGCAGCTTTTGAAGGGAGCGAACCGCGTCCTTGATCAAGCGGCGTTGGTGGGCGCGGAAAAGAAAATCCCTCCCCACCCCCTTGTCACATCGCGAAGAAGGAGTTCCACAACCGCGACAAGTAACCGCCGGAAATCGTCGGGGTGGGGCCGCTGGAGGAAGACCGGATGCGGGCCGAGGACCGTGGCGGCGTCGGCCGGCGATCGCCGGCTGGGTCCGTCG
>CAYTRP010000613.1:0-2124 GCA_964440195.1 uncultured Candidatus Sumerlaeota bacterium | reverse complement strand
TGTTCCACAACATCGGGGTCCCGCTGGGCGAGGAGGTCCAGCCGCTTTTGGCGGTGAGCCGCGCGAAGGTGGCGTTCCAGCCGACGTGGGCGGGGAACAACACGGTGAAGCCGAGCATGTACTATCCTATGTGGGAGGCGAAGCTGGCGCCGGTCTATGGCGATGGCCGCGGGGAGCACAGCCTGCTGAAGAAGAATGGCGACGATCTGTTCGAGGGGCTGAAGAATGGCGGCTCGCTGGACACGACGAGTGCGACGCTGCTGGACAGGATCAGGTACTGACCATGGACGGAATCAACCTGCGGGATGACGAGGAAGGCGCGGTGATGGTGGAGTTCGTCATCGTCTTCCCGTTCCTCGGGATGCTGATGCTGGCAATCCTGTACTATATCGAGGTGACCCGCTTCCAGATGAGCGCGCTGCACCTGGCGCAGGCGCAGGCGTGGCGCGCGGCGTCGCTGGAGCAGACGGGGCTTGCGCGCTCGGACGAGTTCAAGTTCGCGGGCGAGAAGTCCTCGGCCGCGGCGTCGACGATACACCCTCGTTCCCCGTTCCTGATCGACGAGCCGAAGGACGCGGGGCACGACTACATCAGCCTGCTGACGGGCGGGGGGGGCTTCGACGCGGCGCGGACGATGTTTCTGGTGCCGCCGAACAAGGCGGTGTGGGAATACCTGTCGATCAATCCGACGACGTTCAACCGAAACGCGCTCGATCCGGCGAACGTGAACGTGAACGGGCTGCTGCGGTATCGCAACCAGACGTTCACGCGCCCCCTGGCCGGGGTGTCGGACAGTTTCGTGGGGCGCTCGAACGAGGTGAGCAGCGACGGTCTCCAGATCAGCGAGCTGGAGTTCACGGTGACGCCGGCGATCCCGATGCTGCACGATCCCTTCTCGATTTTCTGGGGCAAGGGCGAGCCGGCCGGCGGCAACATCCAGCGGCTTCGCAACGTGGATCGCTACACGATCACGAGCGACCCGATTTACCTGGCGGGCTTGTCGCTGCACGGCGTGATGACGGCGAACATGCGCTCGGTGGGGCACCTGACGAACGACTTGTTGCTGCGTGACTTGTATGCGGGTGCGAACCAGAGCGTGGGGAACAACAGCATGGGGGGGATCATGGACCTCTTCAGCGTTGTTGGCAAGGCGCTTCCCGGGGGATCGAAGCACGCGCAGCCGTTGTGGAAGGTGGACAAGAACGCGAACACGGAGCAGCACGACCGCGATGGCAAGGTGACGTACGGCGGCGAGGAGTGGGGAAAGCCGATCACGGAGCGTCACCGGCTGACCCAATTTCAGTCCTCGAGCGACCGATGGGAGATGATCCAATGAACTGGCATCGCTTGGGCGAGCGCTGGAGGCGACTGGGCCGCGACGAGGAAGGCGCGATCATGGTGGAGTACGTGATCCTGCTGATGGCGATGGTGGTCGCGTTCATCTGGTTGAACAAGACGGCCGACGCGGTCTTGTTTGGAGCGAGCCCGTACGCCGTGTTCAACAACCCGGCGAAGGTTGAGGAACTTGACAAGGATTTGCAGGGAACCCGCCTGGAGGCAGAAATCAACTATATCTCTGGTGGATCCGGCAAAGCAACGTCCGACAACGCGGACCGTGCCTACCTTGCCCAGTTGTACCGGCATCTGGCACGTCCATGACCTCTCAGGAAAGTCCCCCGAGTGCCCACGTCCCGACCCCGACGAGTGCCAATTCACCCCACAACCTTTGACCCGCCAAGAATCAGCTTGACGTAACAGCAGGTGAGTCACCATCTAGCTCCACAATCGTCTAGTACCCGAAAGGAGATTGTCATGTTTCGCAGAAAGTCCATCAATGAGAACAAGCGCCGCCGGGGTGCCATCAGCACCGAGTATGTGATCATCCTCGTCCTGATCGCCGTCGGCGGAATCATTGCGTTCATGATGCTTGGCCAGCAGGCCAAGGAACAGGTCGCGACCAGCGTCGACAAGATCGGCGGCAACGTCGTGACGGCGGAGAAGGCCGGTGCGGTTGATCCGGCGATGCTTCGCGACGACAAGACGGACATGTCGCAGGGCGGAACCGGCGAGGCGGAGACCGAGATCTCGGTCGCTCCGGCCAAATAACCTCAACCCATGGAGCCA
>CAYTRP010000612.1:0-2130 GCA_964440195.1 uncultured Candidatus Sumerlaeota bacterium | reverse complement strand
ATATTGCCAGCCGCCAGGACAAGCATGGTCACTTCATCGGCGACTTCTGCGGCAACTGGGGCGGACCTCTCGTTTTTGGTCCGCTGCACAGGGGGCGCCCTTCCGCGGACCACGCCGAAGCCACCCGCCGAGTTTGCGAAGGGCTGCTGCAACATGCCATACGGTTTCCCGACGGCACGTTTGCGCACGGAGGCTGGGATTACGCCCGCAAGACGATCTGGGTGGACACCCTCTATTACAGCGCCTCGGTGCTCGCAGAAGCTTTCGCGCTCACAGGGGAAAGGCGGTATGCAGAGGAGGCCATCCGCCAAGTACGCCTCCATTCGAAGTGGCTCCGCGATCCGATGACCGGAGGATGGTTCCACGACGCCGAGCCGGAATCGGGAAAACGCACCAATGCCTTCTGGGCACGAGGCAATGGCTGGATTATCCTGGCTTTGGCCGACACGTTGCGCCTCTGCCCGCCGGACCTGCCCGGCTGGGACGACGTGCTTGCCGATTATCGGCTGTTAGCGACCTTTCTTCTTCGTTTGCAGCACGAAGCGGGCCTCTGGCGTATCGTCCCGGAAAACCCCGACTCCCATCTCGAAACCAGCGGTTCAGCGATGATCCTGGCAGGCCTCGCCATGGGCATGGCGGCCGGCTGGCTTGAAACGTCGATTCGGATCCCAGTTTTGCGGGGCGCAAACGAGCTGCTCACCTGGATCGACGCCCAAGGAGCGCTGCAAGGTGCCCAAGGCCCCGCGGGGTCGGGCAGTTGGGACGTCTGCAAACTTTCGCCTCTGGGGGAACGCACTTTCGCCAACGGGCTCCTCTTACGTCTCCTTGCCGAACTTCGCGCGGCCGGCTTCATCCCAGCCCATTTTTTTCAAACAACCTAAAATCCCTTCCTATCATGTCCAAAACTTCGTCCCGCCTACCCTCCATAACCTATTTCGAGCCCATTGCCCAATCCCCCGGGATCCACCGGCCCACGCACAACACTTGCAATATCGTTGATTTCGCTCTGGTCGTCCTGGCGCCCGGGGAATCGCACACCTTCGCCACAGAAGAACGCGAATACGGCCTCGATATTCTCTCAGGAAATGTATCCATCCGCGCAGGAGACGCAGAATTTCCCCGTCTTGGCTCGCGTTCCGGCATGCTGGATGGCCTTCCTTCCGGTGCCTATGTCGGCTGCGGCACGGAAGTCACGTTCACGGCCCACACCGCCGCGCAAATTGCTCTTGGCTCCTGTCCTTCCTCCACGGTGATCGCACCTTATGTGATTACGCCCGATATGGTGGCCACAGGACAGTGGGGGGAAGGCAACACCGAGCGCCATTACAGCTATCTAATCAATGACACGCGGCCCAGTGAACGACTGTGGTTCACGGAAGTCATTGTCGCCGACGGATGCTGGGCGACGTATCCGCCGCACAAACACGAGGATGTGCCCGGCGACCTTTTTCAGGAGGAAATGTACTACTATCGGACAAGCCCCGCCCACGGCATCGGATTCTGCGCCTCGTTTGAGGGTCAGGTGGGTGGCGACGAGGCGTTTCTCATTCGTGACAGCACGCTGCACAAGATGCCTCACGGTCATCATACCGTCACCGCGGCTCCCGGATACCGCGTCGGCTACCTCGCGATCTACGCCGGACGCGATAAGCAGCACCGCCCCTCGCCGCATCCGCTTCACGTAAACTTTCGCGACAATCTCCGAGGATAATCTCGCGCCGACAGGAGTTCCGATGAAAACGCACCCACCTTCCATCAATTGGGAAACCGATGCCGAACTTTTCGAGTTGATCCGTTCGCGGCTCTACACGCCTGTGGTCGGCGACATCCTCGATCGTGAGGGGTTCTTCCACCAGTTCTTGCCTCAGTCGATCCGTCCTTTGCGCGAAGGCATGAAAATCGTCGGGCGTGTCATGCCGGCTTTGATGATCGATGTTTATGGTCCACAGAAGCAGCCTTTTGGCCGGCTCACTGAAGCGCTTGATCAATTGCGTCTAGGTGAAGTTTACGTTGCCAATGGCGGACAGATGCGATGTGCCTACTGGGGGGAAATCCTCACCGCCACCGCTCGGATGCGGGGAGCGGTCGGAGCGGTGATCAACGGGTTTCACCGCGACACGCCACGCGTGC
>CAYTRP010000611.1:1487-2132 GCA_964440195.1 uncultured Candidatus Sumerlaeota bacterium | reverse complement strand
GGTGGTGTTGACGGCGCTGAGGGCGGTGGCCACGGCCTGCTCAAGGGCTTTGGTGCGGGCCATTGATGCCCACGGCGGCGAGCAGCGTGGTGGTGTTCCAGGAACTGGCGGGCACGTATTCGATCACGCGCTGGCCCGCGGGCGCCCGCCCGTAGCGCCGCGTCATGTTGGTCTTCACGCCCGTCTCATCGACGAACACGAGCTTTTGGGCGTCGAGAAGCGGCGTTTGTTCCTTCCACGCGTCCCGCTCGGCCTTGACGTCCTCGCGCTTCTGCTCCTGAGCCGCCAGCGTCTTTTTTTTTGTACTTCTGGCGCATTCTCGCCAGAGCCCGGTGAACCGTGATGGGGCTGCAATCGACGCCCAGACGCTCGTGCAACTCCTCGATCGTGGCGCCGGGCTGCTCGCGCACGAGCCTTTGCAACCGCTTCTCGTCCTCCTTGCCGATCAGGCGCTTGCGCCCCACGCGGTGGTAGAGGTTGTCGGCGTGGCCCAGCCGATTGCGCTGGGCCACGAGCTTCTTGACCAGGCCCAGGGAGACCACGAAGCGCCCGGCGATTTGCTGCTGGGTGCCCTCGCGGGCGTCCCAGGCCGCGAGGATTCTTTCGCGCAGATCGGGGGAGATGACTTGCCGTTTGGGTTTCATG
>CAYTRP010000611.1:0-1477 GCA_964440195.1 uncultured Candidatus Sumerlaeota bacterium | reverse complement strand
CCCCCGGAACAAACGCTATAAAAAAGTGAAGGATGCTCTAACCGGCAAGGACTTCCAGGATGGCCTCGTTGCGCACGGTCTCGTTGGGGCCGAGGAATTCCAGCTTGCCGGCCTTGCGGTTGGTGGCGCGACCGGCCACGTCGCAATTGGCCGGTTCGATGCCGAGGGCATACACTCCCGACCGGGGCATTTTCCATTCCACGAGGGAGGGAAGGGTGTCGGCCGTCCAACGCAGGCGCACGAGCACCGGCAGGGTGTTGGATGGCCCGACGGGAAAGCGCGGCTGCCGCAGGGTGGCCTCGGCCCAGGGGCGGCCCGTGGCCTTGTCCGGCATGGATTGGATCTCGTGGTGATAATAGACGCGCTCGGCATAGCCGCGTTGCGGAGGCTCGTAGCGATCATGGCCGTCGAGGGGCGTGCTGGCTTCGCGGGGCTCCACGCGGCGCGAGGGGAATCGGATCTCCGTGTGCTCGTCCAGCAAGGGATGGCCGAAGTTGAAGTGATAGAGAAGCATCAGCGGCGTCGGCTCGAATCCCTCGTTGGTGATCTCGTCCACGATGTGGAGGCGGTTCTCGCCAAGACGCGCGTGGACGGCGCGGCGCAGGACGAGGTTCTCGCCAAGCAGGCGCGTCTCGCGGATTTCCCCGTGGAGATGCAACTCATGGTCGTCGGCGTTCCAGGTGCCGCGTGCGGAGACATCCCGCGCCGCCGTGTGATGCGCGCGGCCATGGATGCCGTGGCTTTCGCCCTCGTCGGCGCACGGCGGCCCTGCATTGGAGAGGCCGCACGTCATCAGCAAACCACCGGCGGCGGTGCGCAGCCAGCCCAAGCCCGATTCATCATAGTAGGCGGGGTGGGGTGCCCCGGCCGGCGAGAGCCAGGCGAGCGACGCCCCGAAGAGTTCGCAACGGACGATGTCCATGCCGCGATGGGGATGGACATCGAACTCCAGTCCCCCGCCTGTGCGCACCTCGATGATCTCGATGCCATCCTCGGGGCCCTCGGCACAGCGCACGCGCCGCACGCCGCCCACCTGCTCAAGGCGGCCCATGCGGGAGAGGAGTTCGGGCTTGGTGAAGTCTCGGCCGTGGACGCGCATGGGCGGGGTTTCCCTTCGGGTGGCGGGTCTGGATCACTCTGCTGCCGTTGATGCCTCGGGGGGTGGCGTTCCCTTCTTCTTCGCGCCCCTCTTCCCCCCGCTCTTCTTCTTCTTTTTCTTCGGGGCCTTGCCGTCGTCGACGACTTCCGGGATGCGCTTGATGCGCGGATCGGTGAAGTAGTCGAGCTCGTCGCGGCTGGGGCTGCTGAATTCGGTAACGATGGCGCCCTTGGGGCCGGCCTGGAACCAGTGCAGGGTGTTGGGCGGGATGGTGTACTGGTCGCCCGGCTTCAGGACGATTTCATTGAAGACAGTATAGAACTCTTCACTCCCCTTTGGAACTTTGGCCTTCGGTTTCCCAACCGGCTTGCCCTCGAC
>CAYTRP010000610.1:597-2153 GCA_964440195.1 uncultured Candidatus Sumerlaeota bacterium | reverse complement strand
CGTCGAACTCGATGCGATGGCGCGCAAGGCCGCAGTCGATCGTCACGCGGCGCATGCCGCCGATGCGGCGGGTCGAGACAACGAGACCGGGAATGCCCGTTTCCAAGACCGCCTCCCCCCCGCCGCCACTCCAAAGCCTCTCCATTCCCCTTTTTTTCTCCCTTCTGGCCCTCGGCATCCTCCCGCGTCTCGCTTTCTTCCTCGTCCCGCGCACCCTCTGGCTCGACGAGGCCATGATCGCCCTCAACTTTCGCGAGACCTACTCCTTCCTCTATCATGGCGACCTCTTCTATTACCAGCGCGCCCCCCTTGGTTGGCTGTTTCTGGAGAAGGCCCTCTTCGATTTCTTCGGCCCCTCCGCCATGGCCCTGCGATTCCCGTCCTTCCTTGCCGGCATCGCGGCCTTCCTCCTGCTCGCCGACGCGCTCCGCCGCCTCCTGCCCTCCCTTCCGGCGCTTGTCCTCATCCTCCTCGCCGCCATTGCACCCCTCCCCATCTACTACGGCGCCGAAGTCAAGCACTACGCCTTCGACCTCCTCGGCGCCAGCGCCCTTGTCTGGCTCCTCGCCCTGCGCCAGGCGCGCGAGCACGCCCGCGCCCTGGTCCTGCCCTTCAATCTCATCGCCGTGCTTGTCTCCTCCTTCTCCTTCCCCTTTGTCTTCTACGCCGTCGCCATCCAGGCCACCCTCGCCCTGCAAGAACCCAGGCGCAGGAAGCGCTGGCGCATGGCCCTCAAGCTCTCCCCCTGGATGCTCATCTTTGGCCTGCTGACCCTGTGGAGCATCACGCGCCTTGATCAAGATCGGCGCGAATCATATGGCCATATGTGGGATGTTGGCTTCTGGCCGCTCCTCTCCCTCCAGACTCGTGCCGTGACATGGCCCCTCGAATGGCTTCTCGACTTCCATTGGCGCCTCTTCCCCCTGACCGGCATTCACGTCCTCGCCCTTGCGGGCATGGCCATCGGCGTGGCGGCCGTCTGGCGGACGCGCCATCCCGCCGGCCTCGCGATGATCGCCATCGTCGTCCTCGTTGCCGTTGCCAGCGCCCTCAAGGTTTACCCCCCCTGGGCGCGACTGGCGCTGTTCCTCTACCCGGCCTTCCTCATCCTCCTCGGCTTCGGAATCGAGGCGCTCGCGCGTCTTCCCCGCCACGGCAACGCCGCCGCCACGAGCCTCGGCATCGTCCTCGTGGCGACCTGTCTCGTCTTCGGCACCATCCCCCTCCTCGCAAATGGCCGCGTCGGCGTTGGTCACGGCACCTATCGGCGCAATGCCTACGAGGACATCCAGCACGGCGTCCGCATCGCCCGCGAGCAGGCGCCCCCCGGGACCCTGTTCCTCATCCCCCGCTACACCATTCCCGCCTACGCATTCCACCACGCCGACGACATGATCGCACCCGGACAAGTGTGGCTCGAGCGCGTGCCCCCGCGTTCCGAGCGCGGCGACATCGGCATCAACCGCGCGTTCATCATCTGGCACGACGATTCGCGCTTCAGCGAAATCGACGACACCGGGAAATGGGACCCCTCACCCGCCCTGCAGGCCGCCATG
>CAYTRP010000610.1:0-587 GCA_964440195.1 uncultured Candidatus Sumerlaeota bacterium | reverse complement strand
CCATGCAGGAAGCGGCCGCCACAAACACCCCGCTCTGCTTCATCGTCACGGAAGGCAACAACCAAGTCCGCAACCTCATGAAGAAGGTCGCCGGGCAACTCGGCCCGCCCGAGGAATTCACTTATCCCGGGGGCTTCATCTGTCTCTTCGAGCCCACCGCGCCCGCGGTGCCCTAGACCATTTTTCGATTTTCCGTGTCCGATCCATTCATGCGGTTTCCATGAATAACGCGGACTCGCAAGCCACGACGCTTCCTCTGGCCAGCCACCGAACCCGGAGGGCGGAATTTGAATGGATACCCGCATCGAGTCCGTGGCGTCCCATCCGGGACGTGCTTGTCCGTGCGCCGGACACAACACCAAGATGCACCCGTGAAGGCTTGGACGAAGGATTTGGTCTTGCAGTCGACCGGAAACTCAGCCCGGAGGGCGGCATTTGAATGGCCTCCGGTGGAGGCGACAGCCGGAACCGGAGGAAGCGATGCACAAGAGAGTCAAGCCCCCTTGCGGGGCGACATGACAAGGATGCAACAAGCCGGATCATGTCGCCCCGCAAGGGGGCTTGGGCAGGTGGGATCACCAACCCCC
>CAYTRP010000609.1:0-2159 GCA_964440195.1 uncultured Candidatus Sumerlaeota bacterium | reverse complement strand
CGTTCATGGGGCTGGGGGTGCGGGTGCCGGCGACGACGTCCTCGCCCTGGGCGTTCACGAGCCATTCGCCGTAGAAGACGTTCTCGCCGGTGGAGGGGTTGCGCGTGAACGCGACGCCCGTGGCCGAACTGTCACCCATGTTGCCGAATACCATGGCTTGAACGTTGACGGCGGTGCCCCACTCGTCGGGGATGCGCTCGATGCGGCGGTATTCCTTGGCGCGCTTGCCCATCCAGGAGCTGAAGACCGCCTTGACGGCGCCTTCGAGTTGGGCGCGGGCGTCGTCGGGGAACGGCTTGCCAAGGACTTCCTTGATGCGGAGCTTGAATGCCTCGCACAGGTACTTCAGGTCCTCGACGTCGAGCTGCGTGTCGAGTTCCACGCCCTTCTTGTGTTTGCGCTCCTCCATGAGGTGCTCGAGTTGCGAACGGATGCCCTTGCCGTCCTTCGGTTCGATGCCGGCGGCCTTCTCCATGACGACGTCGCTGTACATGGTCATGAGGCGGCGGTAGGAGTCGTAGGCGAAGCGGGGGTTCTTTGTCTGGGCGATGACGCCCTCGATCGTCCTGGAGGTGAGTCCGACGTTGAGGATGGTCTCCATCATGCCGGGCATCGACGCGCGTGCGCCCGAGCGCACCGAAACGAGAAGCGGATTCTTGGGGTCGCCAAACTTGTGATTCATGGCGCGCTCAACCTTGGCGAGCGCCGCGTCGATTTCCTTCTGCAGTGTCGGGGGGTACTTGCGGCCGTTGGAGTAGTAGTAAGTGCAGACTTCGGTGGTGATGGTGAAGCCCGCAGGCACGGGGATTCCCATCTTGCACATCTCGGCGAGGTTGGCTCCCTTGCCTCCCAGCAGTTCCTTCTGGCCTCCGTCGCCGTCGGCTTTCCCGGCTCCGAAGTAATAAACCATTTTCTTGATACTCATCCTGCGCGCTCCTTCTGGAATCGAACATCTGGAATCTGAAAACGGCCCCGGGGGGACCGATTGGTTCCTGACTTGGGCTTTTTCGGGGGGGTTGCTTGGCTAAATGGGCCGCAAGATGGCGGAAATCCGTGCCTCGATCGAAACCCCGCCCCGAAACCGCGCGCGATTGCGCGCCCCGCCCCCTCGGGGGTCAATCCCGTTTGTCCACAGCTTCGGATTGTGAGGCTCAAAAAACCCGCGCCAGAACAGGCGTTCGGGGCCCCTTCGCCCATGACTTGCAGTAAACTACCCAAGCGGCGAGTTCAATGCCCACCGAGATAGGCTTTCCGCACTTCGTCACTGTGCAGCAGCACCGATGCCTGGTCATGCATGACGATTCGGCCCGCCTCGAGGACATAGGCGTAGGAGGCGGCCTTGAGGGCCATGTGCGCATTCTGCTCCACGAGCAGGATCGTCGTCCCGCTTTGGTTGATCTCGCGGATGATCCGAAAGATCACTTGGACAATTTGGGGAGCCAGCCCGAGGGAGGGCTCGTCAAGCAGCAGGATGCGCGGGCGCGCGAGCAGGGCCCGCGCGATGGCGAGCATCTGTTGCTCTCCGCCCGACAGGGTTCCCGCCACCTGGCGCAGGCGTTCGCGAATGCGCGGGAAAAGGTCGAGGGCGTGTTCGCGATCCTTGGCGACGGCCTGCTTGTCGCGGCGCGAATAGGCACCGAGGTCGAGGTTCTCTTCCACGGTGAGTTCGGGAAAGATGCCGCGGCCTTCCGGGACATGGGCGATGCCCATGCCGACGAGCGTGTGGGGCCGCACGCGCGCGATGCTCTTCCCCGCGAACAGGACATCTCCCGAGGTCGGACGCAGCAGATTCGAGACGGCCCGCAGGGTTGTCGTCTTCCCCGCGCCATTGGCGCCAAGCAGCGTCACGATCGTGCCTTCCTCGACGGACAGCGACACCCCCTGGATGGCGTGGATGGCGCCATAGTGGACGTTGAGGTTGCGGATCTCGAGCAGGGGCATGGTTCATGCGCCCCTTGCGCGGATGGGCGCTTCACAAAGTGACACGGGCATCTTGCCAACACCGTTCAATGGTTTCAGTCCCATAAGTGCCGTCATTCCAATGAATCCCGAACGGGATTCCGTAACTTAGCCCCGGGTTGCGCACCTCGAGCTTTATCGAGGAGCGCTACCCGGGGTTGGCGGGCGAGCGCGTTTCTACCGCGAAGCGGTTGCGTAAA
>CAYTRP010000608.1:0-2165 GCA_964440195.1 uncultured Candidatus Sumerlaeota bacterium | reverse complement strand
AGACAGTCTCGGGGGATTGTCTGTTGGTGACGGGTTGCGATTCTTCAGACTGTTCTGGGAGGTTTCCGGTTTCGGGACCGTTTGGGAACGCTTCCAAGGTTCGGTGAGCGAGACTGCCTATGTCGGTGGATGTAGTCAAATCATAAGGTGGGAAAAGGAAGCTGGGCAACTCGCAGAGTTGGCCAACAGACTGAAGGATCAGAATCACTCGATTCAGAACTGGCGAAAAGGCAAACCGGCAGTCGGTAAGCCAGGGGTTCTAGTTAGTCAAATGGGAGATTTGCCGGTCACAATCTACTCGAAGCAACTTTTCGACACGAATACGGCTGTGGTTCTGCCAAAAATGGAAGATCATCTGCCGCCAATCTGGGCCTTTTGCTCCTCCGCACAATTTAAGGAAGCAGTCCGGAACATCGACATGTCCCTAAAGGTCACCAGTGGGACCCTTGTGAAGGTACCTTTCGATCTCGACCATTGGCAGAAGGTCGCAGAAGAGCAGTATCCCAACGGGCTTCCCGAACCGTATTCGTCCGACCCTACGCAGTGGTTGTTCGAAGGGACCGTGCCCTGTTCCGATCACCCGCTGCACGTGGCGATGGCCCGGCTGCTCGGCTACCGCTGGCCGGACCAAAAGGACGACGGACTCGACGATCTGGCCGATCCGGATGGGATCGTCTGCCTCCCCTCGATCTACCAGGAGCGTCCCGCCCACCAGCGGTTGCTGGAGCTGCTGCAGCGAGCATATGGCGATGAGTGGTCGCCGCAGTTGCAGGCCACGCTGCTCGAGCGGGTCGAAGCTCAGTCCCTCGATGACTGGCTGCGAGATGGTCGCAAGGGCTTCTTCGCCCAGCACGTCCGCCTCTTCCACAACCGGCCGTTCCTCTGGCTCATTTCCGACGGACGCAAGGATGGCTTTGCCGCGGTGGTCAACTACCACCGGCTCGATACCCGCGCCATCTCCAAGCTGATTCACACTTACCTCGGGGACTGGATCGGCCGACAGCAACGCGCCGCTGAGCGAGGCGAGGCCGGTGCCCAGGCCAAGCTGGAAGCGGCGACCACCCTCAAAGCGAAGCTGGAGGCCATCACCACCGGTGAGCCGCCCTACGACATCTACGTCCGTTGGAAATCACTGGCCGAGCAACCCATCGGCTGGAATCCGGACTTGAACGACGGCGTCCGGCTGAACATCCGTCCCTTCATCGAAGCCGGCGTACTGGCGAGCAAGGTCACCGTCAACTGGAAGAAGGACCGCGGCAAGGACCCCTTCGTCCGCGACGAGCCACTGCTGAAGGAGGCGAGCGGTGACCTCAGGGAACGGATCGAGCTGCACTGCAGTGTCGACCGCCACAACGATCTCCATTTCTCCAGAGCGGAAAAGGAGCGGGCGCGGCAGTTGGCCACCGTATCAGGGAGGCAATGACGACGTGATCTACGGCGCTGACATCCAGGACCGTCTCCACGGACGCCTGCGACAACCCGCGAGTCCGTCGACCGTACCCGGCTCGCTGCCTGTACTCTTCTTCGGCGATCTCCTCACCGCCAAAATCGCTACTGTGAGCCTCAATCCATCCCCGCGAGAATATACGAACGCTCACGGCGAAGAGCTTGAGGGTTGGGACCGGCGATTCGAAACCCTCTCCTCATTGCGAGTGTCTTCCCGATCCGCCCTTGGCCCAGCCCAGTGCGACCGGGCAATCTCGACCATGCGCGGATATTTCGATCCGGGACGGCCGATTTACGCCCAGTACTTCAACGCCCTGGCCCGGGTCGTCGACGGGATCGGGTATCCCTACTGGAAACGCGCAGCGGCGCACCTCGATCTGGTACAGGAAGCGACCGAGCTAAAGTGGTCGAGCCTGACCGATGAACGACCCGAGGAAGCGGCAGGGCTCCTGAAGCAGGACTTGCCCTTCTTGTTGTGGCAGCTACAACGCTTTCCACTGCAGGCGCTCGTCTGCAACGGCAGGACTCCGTTCGACCACGTGGTGCAACTCACCAACGCCACAATTGTCGACAGCAATACCGCGGCCCGGCTCACCTGGAGTATCGCCCGAGCGGATGTCTGCTCACGTCCGTTGCCTGTCATCGGTTGGAATGTCCCACTTGCCCGACCGACTGGCCTTAGCGGCGACGATCAATATGCGATGGGGCAGATGTTCCGG
>CAYTRP010000607.1:0-2171 GCA_964440195.1 uncultured Candidatus Sumerlaeota bacterium | reverse complement strand
TGACGGTCAGTTCGCGCTCCTCCACGTACCGCTTCACGTGGGGGACGTTCGTGCGCGCCGTCACATTCCAATCGATCGTTCGGATGTCGTCTCCCGGCGCATATTCCCGGACCTCGTTGAACGACATGCCCTGGCCGCGAAACACCGAGTGGTACTCGCCCGCCAGGACGTTGTTGACCATCCGGCGCGTCATTACTTCGAGCCGGCGGACGGAGGCTGCATCTTCAAGTAGGGGAATCGATGGCATGGACAGTCAGCCGTGAAGCCGGGAGGGGCGGACCCGGTCAGGGCACCTCCACCTGCTCGAAGATCTGGCGCACCACGTCGTCCGCACCCAGCTCCTCGGCCTCCGCCTCGTAGGTCAGAAGCACGCGATGCCGCAGCACGTCCGGCCCGATCGCCTTCACGTCGTCCGGCGTCACATGCCCCCGATGGCGCAGGAAGGCATGGGCCTTTGCCGCCACCGCCAGCGAAAGCGTCGCCCGGGGACTGGCACCCACCTGAATGACCTTCTCCAGGGCATGCCGCCCATTCGACGACGCGCGGAAGCGAACCCGGTATGACTCCGGGCTTCGCGTCGCGCCGACCAGGTCCAGGATGTAGTGCTTCACCTTCTCATCCATATAGACCGTATCCACCAACGCCCTCGCCCGTCGCACATCATCCAGCGAAATCACCGGGTCGATGCGGACATCATTCGTCGAGGACCGGTTGCCCGAGTCCGCCACGGCCATCGTGTCCAGGATCCGGCGTTCCTCGTCTCGCGTCGGATAGTCGACGTTCAGCTTGAAGAGGAAGCGGTCGACCTGCGCCTCGGGGAGCGGATACGTGCCCTCCTGCTCGATCGGGTTTTGCGTTGCGAGCACGATGAAGGGGTCGTCCAGCCGATATGTCGTGTCGCCGATTGTCACCTGCCGCTCCTGCATGGCCTCCAGGAGCGCGCTCTGCACCTTGGCCGGCGCGCGGTTGATCTCGTCCGCGAGAATGAAGTTCGCGAAGATCGGCCCGCGCCGCGCCTCGAACGTCTGCTCCTTCATGTTGAAGATCAGCGTGCCGATCAGGTCGGCGGGCAACAGGTCGGGCGTGAACTGGATGCGCTGGAACTTCGCCTGGATCGCCGCCGCGATCGTCTTGCAGATCAGCGTCTTCGCCAGCCCGGGCATGCCCTCCAGCAACACGTGCCCATTGCAGAACAGCGCGATCAGCAGCCGGTCCACGACCCGCTTTTGGCCAACCACCAGCTTTGCCACCTCCGCCTCGAGCTGCTCGACGAACGTGCTCTCGCGTTCGATGCGGGACCGGATCTCCTGGATGTCGATCGTCATGGAGAAAGCACCAACTCCTCTATCTGGGTTTGCAAATCCACTGCGGTCGATCGGTTCTCGATGGTCATTGGTCCTTCGGAGTCGTTCGCGGCGATTCAAGCGTGATCGACTGGTCCACGCCCTCGCGCTTGAACTTGATCAGGTGATTCGCCCCCTGGCGCGCCTGAAGGAAACCCTCCACCAGCGAGAAGCTTGAACGCGCCGGGACGGAATTGACCTCCAGCAGAAAATCGCCCTCCCGCAACCCCGCGCGCGCCGCGATCGAATCCGGCTCCACCTTGGCAAGCAACACGCCGCGCTCGCCGTTCACCGTCGCGGGTGCCGCCTCCATCCCAAAGCCGGAAATCACCCGGGCGGGAGAGATCATCAGGTCGGGGATCAGTGGGGTCCGCTGCTGGGACAAGAGGACATCCTGGCTCGGCCGCTCGGCCAACGTCACGTCAAGGCTCAAGGCGGCCATGTCCCGCTGCTCTTCGCGCAGCACCTCGATCGTCACTCTCTCGCCCGCGGCCCGCCCGCCTATGTATTCGAGCACGTCCGTATTGGAGCGCGTGCGGCGGCCATTGACCCCGGTTATGATGTCGCCCGCCACGAGCCCCGCATGGTCGGCCGGCGTGCCGGGGTGTACCGTCGTGACGAGAACCCCCTGGCGACGGTTCAACCGGAGGTCATCCGCAAACCCTTCGGTCAGGTCCGTCATCGTGATGCCGAGGTATCCGCGAGTGACCTTGCCGGTCGCGATAAGGCTGTCCGCGGCGAACTTGGCCTGGTTTCCCGGTATGGCGAAACCCACTCCCGCCCAACGCCCGGTCGTACGTGCAGTTCCTGGAAGACGTCTCGGGAGCG
>CAYTRP010000606.1:0-2174 GCA_964440195.1 uncultured Candidatus Sumerlaeota bacterium | reverse complement strand
GCCAGACTCTTGCGCCTGCTCAACAAGAACTATGGCTGACTACGGAATCGTCCTGACCGAATCCGCGAGGTGCACCCGTTTGCTGTTGCCGCTGATGGGTGATTGCGGCGATGCCGCCCCCAATTGGGTCGCGTGATGGTGCCATGGCGTTGGAACTGATCGACAATTGCAGCGAGACTCCTCGCAATGAAGTGGGTGGTCAGGCGCTTCTCGAAGGCGTGATGATGAAGTCGCGCACCGGGTACGCCGTGGCGGCGCGGCGGGCGGACGGTGCGATCGTGTTGCTGCAGGTGCCCTACAAGTCCCTGGGCGAGAGTTGCCGCTGGCTCAAGGCGCCGTTCGTGAGGGGAATCGTGGCACTCGTCGAGATGCTGGTCATAGGGACGCGCGCCCTGCAATGGTCCGCGGGAGTGTTCGAGGGCAATCCGCGAAGCGACGGGAGGGAGCAGTCCGTGGATCCGCTTCCCCGGAAGGTCTCGGAGGGGTGGTCCCGGCAGGGGTTCCTGTTCGCAGTCCTCGCGAGCCTGGGATTTGCCGCCTTTTTGGTGGTGGTACTCCCGCACAGTCTCGCGCTGGGATTTGGGTTCTTGCCGGGAGTGCGGGAAATTGTGTGGTGGATGGGGGCGAGTTCGTTTGACGAGGCCACCTTTCCAGTCTTGTTCCACCTGGTGAGCGGGGTGTTTCGCGCCTTGATCGTTGTGGGGTACATCGCCGCGATCTCCCTAAATCGCGACATCCGGCGGGTTTTTGGCTACCATGCCGCCGAGCACCAAGCCGCATGGGCGTTTGAGAGGGGCGATGACCTGACGGTGGAGAGGGTGGGGACTTTTCCGCGCGTGCATCCACGGTGTGGGACGGCTTTCCTGGCGACGGTCTTGTTGGTCTCGATCGTGGTCTTCGCGCTGGGGACGGGGTTGCTTCAGGCGCTTGTGGGTGGCTATGGCGATTGGCCTTGGTGGCGGAGGAAGCTGCTCGTCCTGCCGTTGCATGTGGGGCTATTGCCCCTGATCGGCGCGTTGAGCTTTGAGGCGCTCAAGGCTTCCGCGCGGAATCCGGATCATTTCCTGGCCCGGTTGGCATTGTCTCCCGGCTTGCTTCTGCAGAGGCTGACCACGCGTCGACCGGACGAGGGGCAGTTGGAGGTGGCGCTCGTGGCGCTGCGAGCGGCGCTTGCCATCCATCCGGAGACGAAGGATCTCCGCCGCTACGTGGTACAGGGCTTGCACAGTGACCAGATGGATCAGAGAGTCCGGCCGTGGAATCCACAGATTTCGGAGGGAACAGTCTAATGTCAGCAACCGGTGCCGTTCTTGGGAAGCCAACCGTGCTCTACGATGGGAGTTGCCGGATGTGTGTCACCGCGACGAGCCAGTTGCGGGAGACGGACAAGGAGGGAAGGCTGGAGTGGCTGGACATCAATGACCCGTCGGTTCGTGCCCGTTTTCCGCGCATTGATTGGAAGCGCGCGGAGGAGGAGATTCACCTCGTGCACCTCGATGGCCGGGTGCGCACCGGGGCGAGGGCTGTCCGGGACATTGCGGAGTTGATCGGGGGGGAACTGGGCCAGGCGGCGGCGAGGGCGATGGATCTGCCGGGCGTGCGGGATGCGGCGGATCTGATCTACCATCTGGTTGCGCAGAACCGCCACTTGCTGTTTGGGCGCGTGGAGCCGTCTGGCGAGACGGCCGCGAAGAAGGAGTGAATTGTTAGCGGGAGGCTGCGACGAGTTGCTTGTCGGCAGCGAGGATCTCGTTGTACCACTTGGTCAACCTGTTGGCCTGACTTCTCCATGTGTAGTTGGCGAGGACTTCATTCGCCAGAAGACGGCTGGAGTCATTGAAGACCGAGCGGTCCGCGAGCCAAGTTTCGACCTTTCCCAGGAGCGTCCGGTAGTCGTCTTCGGGGAAAAGGAGATCGTGCGCTGGTTGCGGGACGATGGCCTTGATGGGCTTGATGTCGGGAGCGATGATCGGGGTTCCGACGGCAGCCACCTCGAAGAGCTTGGTGGGCGTGCTTTGCGGGGCGGCGCCCGGTATGATGACGAGGTCCATTGCCTCGATCCAATCGACGAGTTCGGACTGTGGCACGCTGCCGGGGAGGTGGATGCGGCAGTGGGGGGGAAGATTCCCAAGCTTGCCCTCGAAGTGACTGCACTTGAGGTGAGTGCCACCGAC
>CAYTRP010000605.1:0-2175 GCA_964440195.1 uncultured Candidatus Sumerlaeota bacterium | reverse complement strand
AGGGAGGTTGTTTTCATCCCCATTGACTCCCAGCACACCGCCAACACTGTCTACATAAATCAGCAAAATGCCCTACTCGGCGGGACTGGCTTGGGCGGCGGCCTCGAGGAAGCGGGTGATGTCGGCCTCCAGTTCCTCGCGCGTGACGTCGCGCAGGTGCTGGCCGATCTTGTTTCCCTTGCTGTCGAAATAGAAGGTGGCGGGGATCGCGCCGGACCATTCGTTGGCGAACCAGATGACGAAATCCTCGGGGTCCGCGTCGACGCCGAAGTTGGCGTAGCGCACGCCACGCTCCTTCATGGTGGTGGCCGAAATCTGCTGCCAGTCTGCCTCGTAGGTGAAATTGTCGAGGCTGAGGCCGGCGAAGCGCACGCCCTTGTCGCGGAAGGCATCGTCCGCGGCGGCGAAGTAGGGAAGTTCCGCCACGCAGGGAGCGCACCAGGTCGCCCAGAAGTTCACGACGAGGATTTCGCTCCCGTGGTTCTGCACGAACTCCTTGATCTCGTCCATCTTGATCGCGCGCAGCGGGTCGCCTTCCTTGGGAAAGGCGTAGACCTTTTTCTCTCGCGCGGGTTCTGCCGCGGCATTGTCGGCGCGAAGATACGCGACGGCGGAGAAGAAGATGAGCATCGAGATGACCAGGGGGAGGAGCTTCATCGCGGGATTCCTTGGCGCTGGAAAAAGAACGCCCGACCGGAAAAGGCACTCCGGCCGGACGGGGCTTGGGTGGAGAGAGATCGCACTAGAGCAGGTCGATCAAGCGGAGGGGCGTGCGCCCTTGGCCCACTTGATGGTGCAGCCGACGCCGCGGCGGTTGGAAACGGAGGGCTTGCCACCGGCAAGGACGTCGTTCACGGCGTTGCGGGTCCAGGGCTCAACGTTGCCATTCTCGTCGAGGCGCCCACCCGAATCGAAGCCGCCCTCGTAAACGACCTGCATGTTCGAGTCGAGAACGAAGGTGTGCGGGGTGTATTGGGCGTCGAACTTGACGGCGATGGCGCTGTCGGGGTTGAGCAGAATGGGGAAGGGCTTGTTGGCGGCGTACTTGACGATTTCTTCCTCGGGCTTGTCGACGCCGGCATCGATGGCGACGACCTTCACGCCCTTCTCGGCATACTCGGAAGCAAACTTGGCGACGCGTTCGGCGGCGGCGGCGGGGCCACCCTCAACGTAGGGGCAGTTCTGGTTCCAGAAGATGACGACCGTGGCCTTCTCGCCGGCGAGGTCGGAGAGGGAAACCGAATTGCCGGTCTGGGCATGCTTGAGGGTGAAGTCCTCGACCGTGGCACCCACGCGATAGCCCTTGGCCGAGGTATCATTGCTGGCGGGGCGAACTTCCACGCCGCCCCCCGGGATGGAGCGGGTTTCCGCGCCAGCTCCGGCAATTGTTTCGGCCTTCTGTCCCGTGACGGGACAGACGCAGGCGGAACCGCAGCCCTCGGCCTTTTCGGCGGAAGCGGCGACAACCTGCTTGGCGTCGGCGCAGGCGGTGGCGCAGTCAACGCCGTCGGCCATGGCGAATCCAGCGGAGAAGACGAGGGCAAAGGCGAAAGCTGAAATCTTGGCGATCTTCATCGGTCACACTCCTTGCGGGGCCAGCGGTGGAGGTCCTGGCTGGCGGTGGTTGGACTTTGCCCCATGGGTCGGGCATGTTCTACAGGCAAGCAAGAGCCGTCCCATTTACGCCTCTTTTATGAGAATCTTTCAGAATGGGGCTCCGGTCAACGGGAACCTCGATCCGGATTGGGCGGATGGGGCGGATAGTGCCCGGTCCGGCCCGGCGGGGTGCGTCAAGGAGTCGCGCAGGAGGACTCCGGGATGGCCAGCCCGAATCCTCGGATTTGGTGTGGTGTTGGGGACTTCGGTGGTTGCCTTTCGGCGATGTTACCTGCATAGGCAGGGGCATGAGCGATTCGGTCCAGGTTTCTCCCAGCGTGTCTTTCACGATTCTCGAACTCCTGATCATGGGGGTGGGTTGTTTCGCTACCCTGCTGGCGGTGGTGGCGGTGCTCTGGGTCGTCGCCAGGCGCGGCCAGCAGCAATTGATGGGGAGCGAGATGACGTTTGAGCGGCAGGTCTTCGATCAATTGAAGACCCCGGCCCCCCCCGTCCCCGCCACGCGGACGCCCCCTCCCGTGCCCAGTGCTTCCCCGGGCCTGCTTCCCTCCCAGCCAC
>CAYTRP010000604.1:0-2188 GCA_964440195.1 uncultured Candidatus Sumerlaeota bacterium | reverse complement strand
ATACCACCACCCCCAGGAGCACGGCATTGGCCAAGGCAACCAGTGCCGGTGGGGAGATCCCCGAGAGGCCAAGGAACCCATCGATCCACGCAAGGGGAACGCCGATCAGCGGGGCGCCAATCCCATACCCGGTGAATGTCTGCTCGTGCATCTCCTCGAATCGCAGGCTGCCGTGCCAGGCAAGCGAGCGGGATGTCTCCGCCATCATCTGTTCATCGCTTGAATCCAGACGACCCGGGTACAGGACAAATGCCAAGCCTGCCCCCATTCCGGCGGCAAGCGCAAGGCCACACCCATTCCAAGAATGGGATTGAGCAATCGAGGGCACGAGTGGTGGCGTTTCCGTCATGCGCAATCTCTCGAAGCGCGGAAGTCGGGTTGTCACGGCCAAAAATGAGTGGTATCCCACCCTCTGACTTCAGAGAATGCTCTTCAACGGAGTGGAGAGTCCAGATGCCACAACGGCTCAGACGAACGATACGCGGGCTGGAGAAGCTCATCGATCCGGTCAGGTACCACTTCGGCGACCTTGAGAAGCAGGCGCGACGCCGCCCCGCGGGCATCGATCTCACGGAATCCGTCGACCTGTTGCAGTCATGTCTTGCAAGCATGGAGAAGGAACTGCAGGCGCTTCGCGAGCGCATCGACATGGAGTTGCTCCTGCGGGACGAGAGCCTGTCGGAGGAAGGACTTCCCGAACTCAAGGAACACCTGTCCGGAGCCGGGACATTGGCATCCCCCGGAGAGGAACCCGTCAGCGAACTTTCCGCCCTGCGCGATCGCATCCGCCGCGCGCTCGAGGAGGAGAGCAGTGTCCGGCCTCTCTCGACACGGGCCTTTGCCGCTGCCGCGGATCCCTTCCGCCAGCAGACTCCAGCCATCGAGGAGGCCACCCGCACCGGCAACCGGTCCAACGACGACACCCTGGTGCTCAGGCCCGTCGATCTCGGCCAGCCGGATTCGGATTCGGCCCAACGGATGCAGGCCGAGAAGACACACATCACCTTTGGCCCCGGCGGCGATGAGACACTGGTCCTGGCCCCTCGGAAGCCACCGGGCCAGGCCAAGCCCTAGTCGCGCAGACGCGGATTCAGGACCGGGTAGAGCGAATCCACCACAAGGTTCATGAAGACGAGCAGCGCACTGTAGAACACCGTCGCGCCCAGGATGATCGGCATGTCGCGGTTCGTGATGCTCTTCACGAACATGTCGCCCAACCCCGGAATCTGGAAGATCTTCTCCACCACCAGGCTGCCAACCAACACGCCCGCCGTCACGGGCCCCACATACGTCACCACCGGCCCCAGCGAATTGCGCATGGCGTGGTGGGCGATCACCTTCCATTCCGAGACTCCCTTGGCCCGGGCTGTCCGCACGTAATCCTCGCGCAGCGACTCCAGCATCGACGCCCTGGTCAGCCTCAGCACCGCCGCGAACGGAAACGCCGCCAGGCACGCGCCCGGAATCCACATGCGCCAAAAGGTCCGGTGCCACTCCGTCGCGGGGAACCATTTCAACAGCCCCGCGAGGAAGAACACCGCCATCGTGGCCAGGATGAAGTTCGGCACGGACACGCCCCCAAGCGCCATCACCGAGCCCGCCTGGTCGATCGCGCGATTGTGCCACACCGCGCAGACCACTCCGACTGGAACGCCAAAGACGACCGCCAGCGTCAGCGCGCGCAAACCCAGGCCCGCCGAATACGGGAAGTGATGCCACATGATCTCGCGAAAGGTCTTTCCTTCCTGAACGCGGGAGGGAAGCGAGTCGAAGACCGCGATCTTGCGCATGTTGATCAGGTACTGCTCGTGCATCGGCTTGTCCAGGTGGTAGCGCGCCTTGAGCGTCCGGAGCACCTCTTCCGATGGCATGCGACCCTCCCCGAGGAATGCCAGTTCCCCTCCCGCCGCCTTCATCAACGAAAAGACAAGCGTGGCCACCGCGAGCAGCGTGACCAGGGAAACGGGGAGTCTCTTGAAAAAGCTCACCGTGAAAATTCTCAGGAACAGCAGCACGCCCTTGCCTTCCTCCGTGCCAGGCTCTTGAATCGCCTCAACGACCCGCGATCTCCCGACGGGAGAACCGCCCAGCGCAAGCGCGAAGGAGACCCCCAATGCCTCCACCGTTCCAACCGCGCCCGGACCTTGACTCCCGGCTCCTCGCGGCGCTTGACGAGGACCTTGGCGAA
>CAYTRP010000603.1:0-2189 GCA_964440195.1 uncultured Candidatus Sumerlaeota bacterium | reverse complement strand
AAGGGAGGTCATCCGCCGCGCGATCGACCTGGGTTCCACCGCGATCATCCTGGTCCACAACCACCCCACTCATTGAGTTCGATCACGCAGGATCACGCTCAATCCCGTTGAAACACTAGAGAAATTGGCGTTTTTGAACATTGCGTAGTGGGGGCGGTTCTGGCAAATTGGGGGCGGTTGAAGGGATAGAAAACGGCTTTCCGCTCCCAGTAAACGATCCCCGTTTCTCCTCGACCGATCCCAGTTGCGGACAAGGAGGAAACGCCATGCCAGCCCTGACCGACACCGCGATCCGACATGCGCTGAAGCGCGTCGAGATCAGCCGCAAGCAGGAGAACCTTGCCGATGGCGAGGGGCGCGGCACTGGCCGGCTCGTCCTTGTTCTCAAGCCGATGCCGAAGCGCGTCACGGCCGACTGGATGGCGCAGCAATGGCGTGACGGCAAACGCACCAAGAAGAAGATCGGCGCCTACCCTTCGACGTCGCTCGCGCAGGCTCGTGAGGTTTTCAAGCGCGACTATGCCGACGTGATCCAGAAGGGTCGGAGCATCAAGATCGCATCCGACACCCGCCCGGGCACTGTCGCTGACCTCTTCGAGGGATACGTCGCGTCACTCAAGGCCGCCGATAAGCCCTCCTGGAAGGAGACCGAGAAGGGCCTCAACAAGATCGCCGACACCCTTGGGCGCAACCGCCTCGCCCGCGAGATCGAAGCCGAGGAAGTCGTCGAACTGATCCGCCCGATCTATGAGCGCGGCGCCAAGTCGATGGCCGACCATGTGCGCTCCTACCTCCATGCGGCCTTTGGCTGGGGCATGAAGTCCGACAATGACTATCGGCAGCAGTCGGCTCGCCGCTTTCGCATCCCCTTCAATCCGGCGACAGGCATTCCGACCGAACCGAAGGTCAAGGGCACCCGCTGGCTCGACGAGGACGAGTTCGTACAGCTCTATCGTTGGCTGGAATGTCCCGACACGCCGGTTCATCCGCCCTATACCCGTGCCGTCAGGATCATCATGCTGACCGGCCAGCGCGTCCAGGAGATCGCCAGCCTTCACATCGACCAGTGGGATGCCAAGGAAAAGATCATCGACTGGTCGAAGACCAAGAACGACCAGCCCCATGCCGTTCCGGTGCCAGGGCTGGCCGCAGAGCTACTCGCGTCCATCAACGTCAACGAATACGGCTGGTTCTTCCCATCGGCCACAGACCCGTCCAAGCCTGTCAGCCATGGCACGCTTTACTCGTTCATGTGGCGCCAGCGGGACCGCGGCGTGATTCCCTATGTGACAAACCGTGACCTGCGCCGGACCTTCAAGACGCTGGCCGGCAAGGCGGGGGTCTCGAAGGAAATCCGCGACCGCCTCCAGAACCACGCGTTGCAGGACGTCAGCTCCAAGCACTATGACCGCTGGCACTACATGGTGGAAAAGCGCGCCGGCATGGCGAAATGGGACAAGTTCGTTCGCGCGATGCTCGCCAAGAAGCGCCTGAAAGCGGCGGCATGAGCCATCGGCGCCCCATAAAGCGGAAGCGAGAAACGACTATGCGTATCGTAATCGGCCTGGCGTTTCTGGCGGCGCTGACCACGGCGACCGCGGCCAAGGCCGATCCCTGCAAGGCCATTCCCGACCGCGGCCCGATGCCGTCCTATCTCCACCGGGGCGCGCACTTCTCCGGTCCAGTGGTCTATGTCGGCGATGGCGACTCCCTGTGCGTGGCCGTGGGCCAAGGGCCAGCCAACTGGGTGGAGATCCGGCTGGAGGATTTCTACGCGCCCGAACTCCACTCCCCCACCGGCCCGGCTGCCAAGGCCGCGTTGGAAAGACTCGCCATGGGCCGGAACACAGAGTGCATTGCCAACCATAAGTCCTACGACCGCGTGGTGGCCACCTGCCGGATCGGCGGACGCTCCATCGGCGATTTATTGAAGGCGGGCGGAAACGTCGAGGGCGGCAACGGGTACGACCAGAGCAAGCGTTAGCCCGACCTTTGGTGGCGCTTAAACGCGATTTGAAAACCGATCATAGGCATCGATCCGCCGGACCGGGGGATCGACCTCATACCGATAGATCTCCGTTCTCAAGAACCGCAGCTCGGCCTCGCGTTGGGCTTCGGGAACGTCGATATACCAAGCGCGCGGCTGCGGGCCGGGATCGCCGTTCCAGCGGTATCCCCGCGCCTTGAGA
>CAYTRP010000602.1:0-2190 GCA_964440195.1 uncultured Candidatus Sumerlaeota bacterium | reverse complement strand
CGTGCCCTTCGCGTGGATGATCTCGAGTTCGCTGAAAGGCCCCGAGGAGGTGTTCTCCCCGGAGTTCACGCTCATCCCGCGAACGATTCGCTGGGACAATTACACAAGGGCATTCGAGTCGATGCCGGTGCTGCTCTACACGCGGAACACCGTGATCGTCACGCTGGGTTGCATCGTCGGATACCTGCTGGCGGGGTCGTTGGTGGCGTATTCGTTTGCGCGGCTGCGTTGGCCGGGGCGCGATGCGTGGTTCGTGATCCTGCTGGCGACGATGATGTTGCCGCCGCAGGTGTCGATCGTCCCGCTCTTTGCCATCTTCCGCGAGCTGCGGTGGATCGACACGTTCTATCCGCTGATTGTGCCGGCGTTCCTGTCGGGTTGGCCGTTCTTCATCTTCCTGATGCGGCAATTCTTCCTGACGATTCCGCATGAGTTGACCGAGGCCGCGCGCGTCGATGGCGCGTCGCACCTGCGCATCTACGCGAGCATCATCCTGCCGCTGGCCAAGCCAGCCCTCGCAACAGTTGCGATCTTTGCCTTCCTGCTGCACTGGAACGACTTCTTCGGGCCCCTGATCTACCTGACGAGCGATTCCAAGTTCACGCTGGCGCTGGGCCTGACGGTCTTCGCGAGCCAGCATCCGTCGGAATGGAGCGTGCTGATGGCGGTTTCGTTGATCATGCTGCTGCCGACGATTGTCGTGTTTTTCCTGTGCCAGCGCACGTTTGTCGAGGGAATCGCGCTTACGGGAACGAAAGGGTAATGACATGACGACGTCGCGGTCCTCCGTCCGACTGTTCGAGGCATTTGTATTCGCGCTGCTCTTGTTGGTTCCGTGCGTTGGCGCAGCGGAGATACCGGCCGTCGATCCGTCTTCGATCACGGCTTCTGCTTCCAGTGCATTCTATCCGCCGCTGACGGCGGCGCACTTCACGTGCGATGGTTCGGGATTGGTTGGCGACCTGCATCACGCGAGTCCGGCAGGCAATGACATGTGGCTGTCGCAGGCGGGCGGCGGCGGAACGTTGGCGAACAATCCCGCCGGAGTGGCCGGGCCGGCCTGGCTTCTTTACGAATTCGAGCCGCCGCAGGAACTGGAGCGGGCGCTTGTCTGGAACCACAACCAGCAGAACCTGACGGATCGTGGACTGCGCGACGTCGCGATTCACTGGCGCGATCGAGCCGGCGCGTGGCATTTCCTGCGGAATGAGCTACTGGCCCGAGCACCGGGGACGCCGGACTATCCGCCCGGCGATGAGATCGCGTTGAACGGGATTGCCGCCTCCGCGTTGCTGATGACCGCGCTGCCCGGCACGGGAAACCACGGCTCGGCGTACTTTGGCCTGAGCGAGATTCGCTTTTACGGGAGCATCCTTCCGTGCTTTCCCACGGGAGAGGAGCTGCAACTCGTCACCATCGCCATCGAGGAGGAGTACACGCCGGCCTTTTCGCCGCGCGCACAGGGGTGGCTCGGTTCTGACGTGGCGTATGGGATTGCGGTGGGGAATGACCGTCTGGTGTGGCTGTTTGGCGACACGTTCATTGGCACGTCGGCCAATGGAAAAAGGAATGGCGGTGCGGCATTCATCAACAACTCGATCGGCATCCAGGACATTTCCTCCGGTGAGCCCGGATCGATCGTCTATCATTGGGGGCCGGGCAACACGTCGTTTTTTCCGCACCAACCGGGGACGCCGGGGATGTTCTATTGGCCCACGATGGGGATGATGCTGGAGGGGGAACTCTTCATCTTCTGCTTCAGCATCGACGTGGGAGGCACCTTGGGATTCAGCATCGCGGGGACGACACTGCTCCGCATCCCCAACCCGCAGGTCGATCCGTCGAGCTGGACGGTCCAGGCGACGGACTTTGGGATTGGTGGCGATGACCTGACGATTCATGCGGGCCTGCACGAGAAAGACGGGAAGGTCTACTTTCTGTGCCGCCACACACGTCCGGGCGCGGGCATGGTGATGATCCTGGGGCGCATGGAGAAGGAAGATCTTCTTGCTGGCGTCACGGGCGCGGAGATGGAGTTCCATGTGGCCGACGGCACGCAATGGTCCAAAGATCCCGCACAGGCCGCCGAGATGTTCCGGCCAGGCGTCACGGAGTCATCGCTCTATCATGATGAGGGATTGGGGTTTTATTTTGCGCTGACCTATGATGTCTTCGGTCCCGCGATCTACC
>CAYTRP010000601.1:0-2191 GCA_964440195.1 uncultured Candidatus Sumerlaeota bacterium | reverse complement strand
TCAGCCTCCGGCTTGTACCATCATCGGATACCTCCTAATCCAGAGGTTCCACATCTGGGTCATCATCACGGTCCAGAGCCGCCACCAGGTCCCATGACACGACGTTCGTGCTCCCGCGGAGCAGAGCATCCCCGCGAAAGCGCAGGAACCGAGCCCGTTCGTGGCAAAGCGCCGTCACGATGACGGGGACATGCTCCACGGGTGCTGAGAGAATAACCCAAGGGGTTCCACCCTTCTTCAGCCCTTGCAACATCCCTACACCACGCGGCTTGCGTTCATCGGGTTCTTCTTCGGTCCGGGCTATGATGCTGCTGAGGGTCCGTTCTCCGCTGATGGTCACATCGATTGCTACACCCCGGACCTCAAACTGCCTCACTTTCCTCGGGGCCAGCATCCTTCCCCGAATCCTGACGCCAAAACTCTCCCAGTAGGGCCGCTGCCAGACGCGACTGTGGTCGATCCCCAAGCCGACTTGGGGGCTCCAGTCATCGATCTGGATGTAGTAGTCCAGAGTTTCCGGGGCCACCGCCCTTCTTCTTTTCTTCGCCATGAATGGCCTCCATTTTCCAGCGATCGTCCTTGCCCACTCTGTCCTCATCGGGTCTCTTCGGGTCCAGTACCGGGTTTCATCCCGATTTTCAAGGGCCAAGATCCTCCATGTCGCAGCAACGATGGCTGACCGTACCCGAGGCCGCGGCCCATCTGGGTATCGCGACCGATACCGTCTACGCATGGATTCACCAGCGCGGGCTTCCTGCACACCGCTTGGGGCGGCTATGGCGTATAGACAGAGAAGAGCTGGACGACTGGGTGAAATCTGGTGGAGCGGCCCAGGCCCCAGACCAAGATGATGACAGGGAGAAGGGGTAAAGATGCCGAGAATCATCGACAACATCAACATCAAGCTGCAAGATTTCCTCCGAAGCACCCTCGTTCCCTGTACCCGCGCTGACATGTGCGTTGGGTACTTCAACTTGCGCGGTTGGAAGCTGATCGACGACCTGGTTGACCGCTGGGCGGGTGAGGAAGGGTCCTGCGCCCGCGTGATGGTCGGCATGCAGGCCATGCCTTACCAGCAGCTCAAACGCGCCTACAGCCTTCGTCGTCGTGAAGATGAAGACGAGATGTCCCAAGGCGATGTGGTGCGTTTGAAGAACGACATCGTCCGTTCCTTCGCCACCCAACTGGGGATCGGTGCGCCTTCTGAAGAAGACGAACAGGGTCTTCGACGCCTTGCTGCTCAACTTCGATCGAGGAAGCTGGTCGTGAAGCTCTTCCTCCGCCACAACCTGCACGCCAAGCTCTACCTGATGCACCGGCCTGATACCGTCAGCCCCATCGTGGGTGTGGTAGGGTCTTCCAACCTGACAATGAGCGGCCTTTCTTCCCAGGGCGAACTCAACGTCGATGTCGTCGAAGGCGATGCCGCCAACAAGCTCCAGGCGTGGTTTGATGATCTCTGGGATGATCGGTGGTGCCTGGACATCACGGATGAGCTGGCAGAGATCATTGAAGAAAGCTGGGCCAGGACCGAACTCGTACCACCTTACCACATCTACCTGAAGATCGCTTACCACCTGAGCAACGAGGCCCGGACAGGTATCAGAGACTACCGGATTCCCAAGGTCTTTGAGGACATCCTGTTCGAGTACCAGAAGGCCGCCGTCAAGATCGCGGCCCATCACCTCTACAAGCGTAACGGTGCCATCATTGGAGATGTCGTGGGCCTGGGTAAGACCCTGCTGGCCATGGCCGTGGCAAAGCTCTTCCAGACAGAGTTCGGCGATTCCACGCTGATCCTCTGCCCGCCCAAGCTGGTGCCCATGTGGCAGGACCACGTCGACGCCTACCAGCTTTCGGCCCGCGTGATCCCCATCAGCCAGGTGCAGAAGGAATTGCCGGAGCTTCGCCCATTCCGCCTCGTCATCGTCGACGAATCCCACAACCTGCGAAACCGGGAGTCCAAACGATACCGCGCCATCTGGGAGTACTTGAACTCGTTCAACACAAGGGTCCTACTCCTTTCGGCGACGCCGTACAACAAGAGCTACCTGGACCTTTCGGCCCAGCTACGGCTCTTCGTGAACGACGAGGAGGATTTGGGCATTCGGCCCGAGGCCCTGCTGCGCACCATTCCCGAGCATGAGTTCGCGGCGAGGTACCAGACGACGACGAAGTGCCTCCGCGCCTT
>CAYTRP010000600.1:1273-2204 GCA_964440195.1 uncultured Candidatus Sumerlaeota bacterium | reverse complement strand
CGCGTTGCAGCGTGTTGCGGTTGAGGTCGCGGTGCACAAACCACAGGTCGCCGTTGGGATCAAAAGCCGCCTCCAGTGTGCGGCCTCGCCCACCCCAGCCCTCGCGTGGCAGGCGGTACAGCGGCGACCACCCGTCGTTGTCGAGAAACTGGAAACAGAAGTCGTGCGAGGGGCGCCCCGTGACGATGAGGCGTCCGGCGGGATCGAGCAGGAGGCGGGGAAACTCGAAGGACTGGTCGGTCCCTTCCTTGTCGAGGTGGATGCCGTCGGGGTTGTCAACCTGCGCGATGCGCCCGTTGCTGTAGCGCGCCACGCCGATCCAGCGAGGGATGTCCCATTGGTCGCGTCCGTGGCGGTTGGAATGCCAGGCGATCCACACGACGTCCTGCCCCCGGGACGTGTCGACGGCGAGGGCAGGTGACACGTGCATGGCGGGATGGACGGTTGCCGCATAGGGGCCCTCCACCCCCGAGGCGTTGACGGCGCAGAAATAGACATTCGAATTGCCCGGGCCATCCTCCTGATCCCACGCGATCCAGACATGCCCGGTGCCCGGCGCGATGGCGGGGCGGCGGCAATCGCCCTTCTCGCCGCGAATCAGCGTGCGCGACGGGATGACGCGCCCCAGCTCGAGAGTCCAGGCGCGGATCTCGAAGCGCCCGGCGACCAGGCCCTCCCACACGACCCACAGGCGCTTGTCCACAATCGCCATGACCGGGTGGAAATTCACGCCGGATTGTTCGATAACGACGATGGGGACCGGCACGCCGCGCTTGATGACGCGCAGAAGCACGCGCCAGTTGTTGGCGCCGGTGTGCTCCACCCAGGCGACGGCAATGCTGTCCTCGTACAGATGGACCGAGGGGTGCAGCACGGACGTGGCGTTTTTATCGGAGAGGAGCCACTCGGGACTGAAGACGCCGTCCTTGAA
>CAYTRP010000600.1:0-1263 GCA_964440195.1 uncultured Candidatus Sumerlaeota bacterium | reverse complement strand
GGGCGCCGCGCCCGATGCCGTGGGCCTCGTCGAGGAACCTGCCTTCGCGAAAGGCATCGAGGGCGACGGAGGTTTTCTCGTCCTCCCACGGGACTTGTCCCCATGCGAGCGATCCGCCAAAGGCCCATGCGGCGGCGGTGCCCGCTGCGGAATGTCGAAGAAAATCTCGGCGCTTGAGGGTGCGGCGTCGGTTGCGGCTCATGCGTGGGGTCTTACTCCGTGGCCTTGGCGGATTCGCGGACAACGGGCGTGGCATGGACGCCGGGAATGCGCAGGCGCGGGGCATTCTCTCCGTCGATGGCGCGCAGGTTATCCATGGCCTCGGGGCGCACGCGCAGGAACTTGAAGCCCTCGAAGACGGTCTTGTTGGCGGCCAGGTTTGCCTCGCGGTTGCGGTTGGAGCGCTCGATGTAGGTGCTGAGGGGCTCTTCGCGCGAGGCGGGTGGCGTCGAGTGCAGGAACATCGTCTGGCCGTTCTCGTCGCGCGTGATGAGGCCGACATGTCCGACCCAGCGGCCGTTGCCGATGCCGCGCACAATGTTCACGACATCGCCGGGCTGGAGCAGGTGCTCGACCTGGGGGATGGCGTCGTAGGGGATGTAGGTGTCGCTGTGGGTGATGGGCGTGAAGTCGGATTCGAGCTTGTAGCGTCCGCGTAGGAATTCCGCGCGGTCGATGCGCATGGTCCAGGGCTTCGTGCGGTTGCCGCCGACCTTCTCGGTGATGTCTTCCACCAACCAGCGATTGCTGGTGTTCCAGTCCGCTTCGGTGTAGTGATTGCGCGTGGCGACGCCAATCTGGCCGTCCTTGTAGCGAATGCGCTGAAGCATGGGAAAGAACGTGGTCCAATCGCCGGAATGGGCCATGGCGAGCATGTGCTCGGCAAAGACAACGCAGTCACCCTTCTCGAGACAGTATAGCGGCTGCGGGTCATAGAATTCGAAGGGGGCTTCGCCGAGCAGGTAGATTTCATAGGGCTGGCCGAGGTTCTTGCGCGCCAGGCGCACCAGCCGCGCGACGGGATCGGGCTCGGTGGCGTGGAGATAGCGGAGCCAGCGATCGGTCTCGGCCTCATTCAGTTCAAAGAGGGGCCGCGCGTTGAGGGCGGCGATGTCCGCGGGATCAAGGCCCGCGGCGGCGCAGGCGGCTTCGTTGATGGGCATGCGGGACCCATGGACCACGAAGCCAACCGGGGTGGATTGGGACGCGGTCGCTGCTGCATCGGCCGGCGGTGGCGCGTAGACCACCGTGGTGGTGCTGGTG
>CAYTRP010000599.1:0-2204 GCA_964440195.1 uncultured Candidatus Sumerlaeota bacterium | reverse complement strand
CCTCACGGTGCCCGATTGCGGCGGAAGCGCTGCGGCCACGGTCTCCACCAGCATCATCACGATCCCCCTCGACATCGAGTCCGATCTCCCCTTCGCGCCCATCAACGCGGCCAATGGGCCGATCGTCCTCGATGGCGACCCCGCCAAGTGGGGCGCCCATTCCCTGGGCGAAAACGAGGGCGGCCCCGTCAATGCCGGAACCGTTGGCCCGCAATACGTCTGGAAGGACGGCCTCGGCGACGACACGGGCAACGGCAGCTATGTCTATCCGACCAACGGCGAATTCAAGGAGTCGGCCTACGACATCGACGAATTCCGCTTCGCCTTCGACCTGGAGAACGCCTACTTCCTTGTCACCATGAACGGCGACCAGAACTTCTTCGGCGCCTATGGCGCACGCGTCGGCATCTGGGTTGACCGCTCGGACATCCTGACCGGCTCGGACACCACCGACATCGGCAACCACAAGAACTTCTGCCAGGCCCCCGATGTGGCCTTCTTCCCGGGCTTCAACTGGGACTTCCACGTCTCCAATCGCGGCGGCTTCCAGAGCAGTTACGTCTATCGCGTTTCGGACAACACCTCGTTGTTCGGAAGCAGCGCGCAGGAATTCGAGAACGTCGGCACGCGCACCGTCGAGATCGCCGTGCCCTGGTCCGACATCGGCGGCTTCCCCTCCGACCTGACCGTCCTGCGCATGGTCGTCGGCGCGGGCAGCGAAGACGGCGGCAACTGGCGCGAAGTCCTCGGCGGCGACCCCGGCGAGTGGAACTTCGGCGGCGGCTGCACCGGCAATGACGATGAGTTCAACAATAGCACCTGTCTGTTCGACGGCGACGCCGAACTGCTCGACCTCATCGGCGCCTCGCAAGCCGCCCAGGAAGCCGACCTGACCTCATCGGACTGCGCGGGCTATGCACTGCCCGTCGTCGCGAGCAGCGTCGTCACCGTGCCCATCATCCCGCCGGCATCGATGGTTCCGCTCTCGGCCAGCACCTACTTCGACAACTCCTACCTCCGGTTCCGCTTTTCGTCCGAGGCAACTGGCGAAACGGTTACCAACGCGGCGAGCTACACGATCACGAACGCCAATCCCAATAACGTCACGGTGCAGGAAGTCGGCTTCGGTCCCGTCTCGGGCACGGATTTCGTCTGGCTGCGCCTCAGCCGCGACCTGACCCTTGACGACATCGATGCGGGCGTCTCCATTGCCTTCAGCGACGACATCCGATCCGATGCGAACATTCCCATCGAGTCCGGCTCCACGTTGACGATCCCCGCAGTCCAGTATATCATCGACGTCACCATCGACGCCAGCGGCGACGCCCAGGAATTCCTCGCCCCGCCCTACATGGTCGGCGCGTGGGACGGCTTCAACTTCCATCACCTCCTTCGCGACGGCGAGGTGCCCTACCCCAACATCCCCTTCCCCACGACCGAAGCGGGCGACATCGCCGGCGACGGCATCTATCGCGGACGCGTCTTCACAACGGAAGACCCCGATGGCGACAACTATGCCATCAAGTCCGACCACAACTTCGCCGGATTCAACGAACCCGGGACGGCCTCCAACCGCGCCCTCAGCGTTGGCTACTGGCTCAAGTACAACTACGACCCCATCTACCGCAGCGAGGGCTTCATCAACGTGACCAAGCCCTACCTGTCGCGCCTGGTCGCCGAACCCTCCACGGTCAACTTCATCGTGGACGTCGCCAACAACGGGCTGAACTTCCTGCCCGCTCAGGCCGCTTCGGGCGACGCCGTCGTCTACGTCCAGTCCGGCGTGACCTTCGGGCCGGAAAACGCCATCCCCACAAGCCCCAGCAGCACGATCCCCGGCGATCGCGATGTACCCGACGGCCTTGCCCTCGTCTATTCCGGCCTGGTGACCGTGGAAGGAGATTCCTTCATGCGCTTCACCGGTTCCGCCGGCTATCCGGTTGGTGTGCCCGACGTCAGCAACTACCGCCTCGGCTACACCTTTGACGGGACCACCTTCCGCGAGGAAGCCCCCGACACATTCGACAACCGCCTCAACATCATCCAGAACCCGCCGGACAACCCCGGCAACTTCCAGACGACCTCGGTCCACGTCCACGTGGCCCGCTTCGTCGAGGACGACGGCGAGGGTGGCACCGTCGGACGCACGCTTCGCCTGGTCTTCCAGCAAGCGCCGCTCGACATTGTTCCTCCTCCCGCCAACG